>USCF01000107.1 GCA_900553115.1 uncultured Alphaproteobacteria bacterium | reverse complement strand
ATGAAATTTTTAAAATCAAATATTTTGAGCATTGTAACAAGGTCATTATTGTTTACAGTTGTTATGCTCGGAGATGCTTTTGCAGTGACTGTGTTTGGAACTGCAGCAGGCAAGTTGGCTGAATTATTTAAAAATACTAAAATGATCATCTTTTTGATTGGTGGTTTTGGTTTGGTGGCACTGGCTTTCCAAGCTATTTTTGGTAAGATTAAATGGGCGTGGTTCGCCGCTTTGGCTTTTGGTTTGGTTGTGGTGGCAGCTGCCGGAGCCATTGTTGACTATGCATCAGGTACAACTAGAGGTACATCAAATTTCGAGGATAGCTTGGGTTCTGTTGGCGGCGACTAATGTTTATGGCAAAGCATAAGGAAGCGCTCGGCACTTCCTTATGCTAGGCATAGTTATTTCTAAATATAATTTTGGAGGAGTACAATGTTTATAAGAATATTGAAATTTTTAGATAGCAATAAGTATACTATCGGTTTGTTCCTTTCAGTATTCTTATGTGCATTTACTGCGTCGGCAGAAACTTTTGATGCCTTAAACACTGCTGGTAAAAATATCTTTAACGGACTAAATGGTATTATTGTTCCTGCTTCAACTATTGGTATCGCCTGCTGTTGTATAGCCGGAATGTTCGGTAGTTTTAACTGGAAGTGGTTTGCCGCAATTTCTATTGGTCTTTTTGTTATGGCGTGGGCTGCATCAATGGTTGGACAAAGTGGTGCAAACGCAGATTTGTTTGGCAATATTTAGGAGAAGATTTATGGTTAAAAAACTTAGAGATTTGCTGTTTCCTATCTTAATATTATCTTTGATCTTTATTCCTGAAGCTCAAGCTGATGTTTTTTCAAGTTTAAAAGGATTAGCAGAGAAAACAGGAAATGGGTTTATTAAAGTCGGCTACATGGTTGCTGGTATTGGCTTGTTAGCATTTGCTGTGGCAGCGATATTTAATAAAATTAGCTGGAAAACTTTGGCCTATATAATGATGAGTACGTTTATTCTGTCATTGTTAGCTAGTCATGCTATTTCAAATTATATTCAAGAAGGTGTTGCTGTAGTGAATAAAGGTAACGGTGTTAGCGGCAGTGCAACTCCAGCAGGAAACACTCAATCAAATAAGGTACAAAAAAGTGGAAAATAAACCTTAAAGAGGTGAAAAATGAAGTTATTATTATCAATATTATCATTTATGCTGCTAAGCCATACGGCTCTGGCATACATGAATGTTGAGGACGCTCAGGCAACTCCGGGAGAGCAAACTTCTAATTTGTACAAACTTAACGCAGCTACGACAATGAAAATAAAAAAATTACGAGAAATAGATAAAGTCTTGGCTAAAAATCCTGACGCGATAATAAATAGTGAAAATGATATATCGGATTTGCTTGAAGATAAGGCTCAAATAGCTTTGGATGAACAAAATCAGTTGGTGCAGCAATATCAAGATGCCGTGAAACGTACCGAGCAGAAAAAAAATTTGGTGGCAGCTAATTCTAAAAGCTATCAGCAAATCAATCAAGTTGCCTTTTCCGCCGTGAAAGATGCCAAGGCTGTTTTTGAACTGAAACAAAAATTGCGGAGGAGATGATATGCGGGAAGAAATTTTAAAAGCTGTGGCTCAGCCGCCCAAATTTTTGTTTGCCCCTATGGTGCCGTCAATTATTAATTTGGGTATTCAGTTCCCAGTCTTGTTTATGGGTGTTGGAATATCTGGATTAAACCCTTTGTTTTTTATATTCAGTATAATTATTGCCCATGCGGCTTTAGTCGCCGCCGGTTTAAAAGAGCCTCATTTGTCGACTATGCTTCAGGCCTATGGACAAACCAATAAAATTAGTCATAATTTATATGTAGTGCAGGGAAATAAATTTGAGCCATGAATAACTATGATTTTATGAGTATATTTGTTGAAGGATTAAACAGCTTACAAGTGATTGTGGCTTTAATCGGTATTGCTTCGGCGGCGTCGTTTGCGGTTTTGCTTTCAACCAGATTCGGCCGAATGGTTTTGCCGCAGCCAAGAGAATCTCGAGTTTCAGATTTTTTGCCGTTTACTAAGCTGATGTCTGACGGTGTTACTATTCAGTGTAGTAATAACTCTTTTGCCCGCGTATTCCGACTTGATGGTATAGATTTGTCTGCCGCTACCGGAGAAAAGGTGTATTCCATGATGGAGGCTCGCAAATCTTGGATTGATGATATGGCTAATATGCAAATTGTCTGCCGAGTTATTACCACGCGTGAAAGAATTTCACTGGAAAAGGAAAAAAGAGATTTTAATAACCAGCTGCTGGATACAATTTCGCAGATTTGGTTTCAAAATATGGATAGGGTGTATAGTAACAAGCACTATATAATTTTGTCGGTTATTGACCGTAAAGACGCTTTGAAAGATTTGAACTACGCTTCGCAAAGTTTGATTTCTACTTTGGGTGAATATGGCGTCAGACCAATGTATGAAACTCCGGAAAGTAAGGCTGAGGATAGTCCGTTTTATCTGTTTTCACGGCTGTGCAGCCCTATTTCTAAGCCCGAGCCAAAGGTTAGAGATGTTGAAGGCGCCAGGTTATGCGAGATGCTGACGGCTGATCATATTCATTTTACTAAGGAAGAAGGTATAATTCATTTCTTTTCCGGCGAAACAAATCTTTATGAAATCGCCATGGGGATTCGCTCCAGCGGCGAAGCAATGGATGAAAGTATGATTTATTCGTTGAATGCTATTGATTGCGAGCTCGTTATATTGCAAAATATTCGTCCGCTTTTCCGTTCGGAAGGGCGTATGCTTTTGATGCAGCAACAAAGAATGGCGCGTGTTACCAGCTTTTCAGAAAATGTTGCGGAACAATACAGTGAAGCTTTGGCTGCTATTGATGATAGCGATAATAACTATCAGTCGTTGTGTGAATATGCGTTTACCGTAATTATTAAAGGTGAATCTAAAGAAGAGATAAACTTTGGTGAATCTGAAGTACAGCGTATTTGCCGCGCGTTTGGTGTGACGCCTGTTCGTGAAGGCTGGGTTAACCAAGCTGTGTTCTTTACGCAATTTCCAACATACGACACCTATCCAAGAACGTATCGCTACTTGTCAAGAGTTATCGCTATGGCGACAACTATGGATAAACCGGCGGAAGGCTTTGGCAAAAGCGACTGGGGAAATGGTGCTATTACTGTGTTTAGAACCATGTCCGGTTCGGCGTATCGTTTTCAATTTCACGTATCCAGTGAAGAGTCCGCGGTGGCGCACTGTTGTATTATCGGTCCTACCGGTCAAGGTAAAACGACTTTGCTTACATTTTTGGCCGGACAAGCTATGCGGCATGGCGATTTGCGAGTTTTCTTCTTTGATAGACACTTGGGTGCTCAAATATTTACCCGCGCCGTTAAAGGTGCATATGTTGGTTTTGACGGCGATGAAAAAAATGTGTCGCTTAATCCGTTTGACTGTGCCAATACTCCCGAAAACCGAGCGTTTTTACGCCGTTGGTTAAAGTCTATCACCATGGTGGACGATGCATTGGCCGAAAGAGAAGTGGCGCGTGCTATTACCACGGCTTTTGACTATTTGCGGCCGGAAGAACGTTTGTTGAAAAACTTATATAAGAGCTGTTTTTCGCCAACCGGAAATATGCGGCGAGAATTATACCGTTGGGTGAATCCAGACCAATACGGAGCTATTTTTAATGGACAAAACGATAGTTTGGATTTGAAAAGCCGTCGTTTTATGGCGTTTGACTTTACGCATATTTTTGAAGATGAAAACCTTGCGCCGGCTGTAATCAGCTATATTATGCACCGTATTCAATCCGAAACCGGCGAAACCGGCGTGCCGTCGTTGATTATGATCGATGAAACGGCGCCGATGTTAAAACACCCAATGTTCCGCGACTACTTTATTATCGGTTTGCAAGAAGGACGTAAAAAACGTCAAGCTTATCTCTGCGCCTTCCAACAGCCGAATATTGTTGACAAGCTGGGTGTTGGCGAGGTTATCCGCGGTCAATGTCAAACGGTTATCTTTTTCCGTAACCCGCAAGCTCAGGTAGAAGACTATGCTAACTGGAATTTGACTCAAAGTGAACTTGATTTCATTTTTGGTAAAAGTTACCGTGATTTTCCGTATGCTATTTTGCTTTCGCGTCCGGTAACCGGAGAATCGGTTATTTTGGATGTAAATTTAGGCGGATTGGGCAAATATCTGCGTATTTACAACTCTGGAAGAAAGAATGTTTTGTTGGTTCAACAGCTCATTCAAGAGTATGGAGAAGATGGATTTGTTACAAAATAT
>USCF01000106.1 GCA_900553115.1 uncultured Alphaproteobacteria bacterium | reverse complement strand
TTTTTTTTTAATGATACGGCGACCACCGAGATCTACACTCTTTCCCTACACGACGCTCTTCCGATCTGAATATCCGGCAATGCCTCCGACCGATAACACGCCGATAATAGCCAATACGCCGAGCATTTCTATCATGCTGCGACCTGCTTCAGGTATTAATGCGCGGGCTGTAAACTCAGGATTTGCAGAGAGAGATAGAGAGCTTTTTAATAGTTTAAGGTTCATTTTAATCCTCATACATAATTTTATATTGTTTTTATTTTGCTTCTTCACTTGGATTTAAAGCGTTTAATTCTTTATATATTTCTTGGTTTTGCAAAGAAATTATTTTGTTTTCTACTACGCCGTCATCAATTTTCTTTTGAATAATTTTGTGGTCAATCGAATCTGCGTCTTCTTTTAAGACCAATGCATGCTGCCACTGAAAAACAGCTTCATTTTTGCGTCCGCCAAACCAGTAGGCGTCGCCCAAATGGTCACAGATTACCGCGTTTGCCGGATTCATATCGGCAGCTTGTTCCAAATAAGCAATGGCTTTATCATATTCTCCCAAACGGAAAAATACCCAGCCCAAACTATCTATAATGTGACCTTCATAAGAATATTGGTTGTATGCGTCTAAAATCATTTTTACAGCGTCATCAATGTCTTTGTCATTGGTCAAATACATATAGCCAATATAATTCAAAACATTGGGATTGCGGTTGCTCAATTCTAGCGCTTTAGTTAAATATTCGTCGGCTTTATCAAGCTGTTTATCGGTGTAATAACTCGTGCCCAAGGCGTAATAAACTGGCCAAATGTTGTTATCTGGTTGTTTTTGCACCTCTAATGCTTTTTTATAAAGCTTTATTGCTTCTTCGGTTTTATTTAGTTTACGCTCAATGTCGGCTAAATTGTTGAGCAGTTGAGTATTGTTTGGATATTCTTTAAGCAGCTCTTTCAGGGCTTTTTCTGCGGCAGGATAGTCTTTCATTGTGTTCAGGTTTTCTATTATTTTTAGGCGAGCAATAAAATAAGAACCTGAATCATCTTTGATTTGCGCATAGTTGCGGTTGGCTTCGGTGTATAGTCCGTTTTCTTCATAAATATTGGCAAGCGCCAGTTTGGCAATTTCATATTTAGGGTTCAAATAAGTGGCGGCGGCAATATATAGCGGCGCCAGTTCATTGTTGTTTGAAACTCTATAGATTGTGCCAATGTTAAACATAACTTCGGCCAAGCCTTTTTGCGGTGTGTCAATCAGGGCGTTGGATTTTGGATCTGCTTGTTCAATCTTTTCTTTTAGTCCGGAAATCAACAATGACAGCGAACTGTTATCGTTATAGCGTGAAAAAATTTGTTGAGCGCGTGACTTGTTGCCTGTTCGGGCATAAAAATTTGTTACAATATCCAAAACCCGATAAGTCACTTCTTGCGGATAATTTTTCAGCAAATCCGAAAAACATTCATCAGCTTTTTCTATATTGCCGAGGTATTCATAAATAAGCCCTTTATGAATCAGCTGCAAAGAAATAAAGGCTTGTTCTTTGATTTTGTTGAGGCTGAGTATTGCGTCTTTTTCATTTTTTTCACCGGCAAATGTCCATGCGTTAAATAAAGGATTGACAATGTTTTTATAGGCCGGTTCTTTATTTAGAGGTACAACATCGTTTCTGGCTTTTTCATATTGTCCGTTTTGAAAATCGTTAACCGCGGCAATAGTCAGAGGAATAATTCCCTTGTCGCCGCTATTGATATCTTGTTTAGCAAAAACTGCCGCTTCGTCAAAGTCACCGTTTAAGGCCATTAATTGGTAGGTGTAGCGTGAAATATCCATGTTTTTAGGGTCTTTTTCCAAAACTATTTTATAGTATTCGGTAGCGTTGTTAAAATCATGGCGCATATGAGCGACGCGTCCGGCCAAATAGGCTCCGTATTTTGAGCTTGAACCATAATACGCTACTGTACCGTCTTTTTCTAATTTGATGCGAAAATCCGGCGTTTTCCAATAACCGTCTTTGTCAAACACCACAGGTGATTTGTCGGCTTCGTTAAAATCAAAAATGTTTCTAGAACATGCCAAAACAGCGGTGGAAATCAATACAACAGCAAATATGGTTTTTTTCATAATATCTTTCATTACCTTTTTATCCTAAACGCACAATTCAACCCTATAATATATATAATTTATTAGCAATGTGTAAAGAGTCTTTCGGATATTGCAAAAAAAGTATTTATGAATATAATACGCTAAATGGAGATTAAATGGAAAATATAGAAGAAATATTGCGTTGGTATCTTTTGAGCGGAGTGAATGAGTTTTGCGACGAAAAACCGCTTAATGCTTTAGTTCAAGCTAAAGCAGACGTTTTGAACAATATTTCTAATGTTTCTAAAAATACGGTGACCCGTAAGCCAATAATAGAAACCTATTATCAATTATCAGATAAGCCGCAGCGTCCGGCAACAACTTTGTTGGCGCAAAATAATAGCGGAGCCTGCAATAATGCGCGAGAAGTTTGCGCCGCCGCCAAAACTTTGACAGAACTAAAAGCGGTGATGGAAAAATTTGAGGGTTGTTCTTTGAAATTTTCAGCAAATTCAACGGTTTTTGGCCATGGCAGTCCGCAAGCTAAATTGATGCTTATAGGTGAGGCTCCTGGGGCCGATGAAGATATGGAAGGCGTGCCGTTTGTTGGGCGCAGCGGTCAGTTGTTGACTAAAATGCTGGCGGCGATAGGTATAGACCGAGAAGAATGTTATATTACCAATGTATTGCCGTGGCGTCCACCTGGAAACAGAACGCCGACCGATGGCGAAATTGCTGTTTGCCTGCCGTTTTTGCAGCGCCAGATTGAATTGATAAAGCCTAAATGCATATTTTTGCTCGGCGGCAGCGCGGCGAACGCCGTTTTGAATAATGCCGAGAGTATTTCACATTTACGCGGTCATATAATAGACTACATAACTTCTGATGGAACGGCTATTCCGACTTTGTCGAGTTTCCATCCGGCATATTTATTGCGTACGCCGCAGCAAAAAGCGAAAGCTTGGAGTGATTTGTTGCGTCTGCAGCGTAATTTGAACGAGGGTTAGAAATTTAAAAAAATTAAGAAAAATTAAAGAATAAAGCAATATACTGACAGCAATTTAAATACTTTGGAGTAAAAAAATGAACATGTTCAATAAAATTTTATTATCCGGATTGGGCGCGTTGACAGTGCTTTCTTTGGCTAATCCTGCCGCGGCAGAAGATAAAAAGGCCGATGCTGAAACCTCAAAGGCTGATGCGATTCTTTTTCGTGTTGAAAATATTAAACCAATTGCTGATAAAGACGGATTGATTAATAAATGTACGTTTATGGTGACAGCGTTTAACCGTTTGGATAAAGGTGTGCGTGAAGCCAAATTAAAATTTAATTGGCAAGATAATATTGCGGCGAAATATACGATTGAAAATAAAGAAATTAAAGTAAATACCGGTAAAAACGCTACTACAAACGTGTCGGCAGAAATAACTTTAAGTGATATTGCCCCGCATACTCAAAAAAGCTTTGAAGGCAGTGTTGACACAGATAAATGTTTCTTGCTGTTTGACAATCTGAACTATACAGTGGATTCTTGCGCAACAGAAGGCGATAAAGTAGAAATGAAAAACAGTAAGGTTGTCAGCAAAGCTAATAGCTGCGGTGACAAGTTCGATTATATCGATTCTAAAAATCCGGAATACTATTCCGAATTTAAAGATGTTCCCGAAAGCGTTATGTCTAAACAAATAGAAGATGAAAAAGCAAAAGAAGTTGAAAAAATCAGCAATGATTATCGTGATACAATGAATAACTTGAAAAAAGTAGGAAATGTTTTAGCTGAAATCAAATAATATTTAATCAGGGTTTGAGTGTGCTATGAAAAAAATTTTAAAAGGTCTATTATGCTTTACAATGTGTTGCTATTCAGTTGCTGTTTCGGCACAGGTGTTTGCTCCGGCAAAAGAAAACGACTCGCAAGCTAAAAAGCAGGCACAAAGTGCAAAATCAGAGCAGCAGACTTTTCCTAAAGATTTTTTTGATGAAAATGGCGCTCCTAATTATGTGGTTAAAAAATTTGAGAACAAAGAAAAGCCGCAGCCGACCCGAGACACAGAAGAACGCAGCGTTTATAGCTTTAAGGTGGTAAACGGCGAGATTGTGGTTGATGATAATGCTGATCGCAATATTTTGGTATACTACGGAAATTATAAGATAAATCAGCGCTTTGATAATTGGATTAGTTGTTCGATTCGTATGTATGTGCTGAATGATTTGCAAACCAAAATCACAAGCTTTGGAGCTAAGCTGCATTGGCCCGATATTTCGACTACAATTCAGATGAATCACTTGGAACCAGGAATTAAAAATTATAAGGATATTATGCTTTTGGGCGAGGGGTGTTTACATTTGGATAAGACTCCAACCATTGAAGTAAATCGCTGCCGAGTAAAAGGCATGAGTCAAGAAGATTGCGCCAATGCGGTGAAATGGTTTAGACCAAGATAATAAGAAGGGGCTTCGGCCTCTTTTTTGTTGTCAAAAATAAAAAAATAGACTATAATAAAGTTGTATTTA
>USCF01000105.1 GCA_900553115.1 uncultured Alphaproteobacteria bacterium | reverse complement strand
GATGCTGTTGGTTTTAGTCAGGCTGACGCCGAAGCTTATTTTAAGAGGCCTCAGACTGAAAAACAAAACGCCAAGTTTATCACATTATTGCCGGTGGCTTGTATGCAAAATGGCAAGCTAATCTCAACTGATTTGCTTGAAGTCAAAAATTTGACCGCTGTGAAGGGAATAGTGGTTGCTAACAGTGTTGTTAGTCTGGTTAACAAGCTGAGTGTCAATAGACTAGAGGCTGGAGCTGAGCTTTTTCAAAACAAAATTGAGGGATATTCTTGGGATTTTCCCGATGAAAAGGTTTTTGAAGAAGTTGCGCGGCAGCAAGAAGCTTTTAACGAAACAGCCGCATTGCTTTGCCGTTTGGGTTGCAAGGCTGAAAGTTTTGTAACCGGCTACAATTATTGGACCAGAACCACATATCTGGACCACACTTCCATGGTAGTGCAGCTATACGATTGCCAACGTAGTTTTATTCAAATGAAACAAAGCAAAAATTGCGCCCTCCGCGCTGTGATAAACCTTTAATAAAAAACTTCCATTATTTTGAGTCGCCTATATCAATTTTGGCAGCTCATGTAATGGGAGTTTTTTTTATTATCTTTATTTACTTCAGCGCTAAAGTAAAATCTGCTTCGGTGGTGTTTTTGATGTCTTCCAGTGAAGAATATGGGCTGATTTCGCGCAGTAGCAAGCCTTGCGGTGTTACTTCAAACACGCCTTTTTCTGTGATGATAAGATTTACTTTATGCGCCGCTGTCAGGGGCAGGGTGCATTTTTTCAAAATTTTCGGCATACCTTTAGATGTATGCTCCATAGCTATAATCAGCTTTTTTGTGCCAACTACCAAATCCATGGCACCGCCCATTCCCGGAGTGAATTTTCCAGGGATACACCAGTTGGCAAGGTTGCCCTCTTGGTCTACCTGCAAAGCGCCTAAAACTGTGATATCTATATGGCCGCCGCGCATTAGCCCAAAAGAAGTCAGGCTGTCAATAAAGCAGCCGCCCGGGTTGATAGTTACGCCAACACCGCCAGCGTTGGTAATGCGCTCGTCCTTAACCGATTCATGCGGATAGGTGCCAACACCAAGCACACCATTTTCAGATTGTACAATCACTTCTACATTGTCTGGTAAATAGGTTACGGCTTTTGTCGGCAGCCCAATACCAAGCGTAATCACATCGTTGTTATGAAATTCTTGCGCCACGCGTTTGGCGATTACTTCCTGCATTTCATCTTTTGTAAGCGTCATTTTACGTTTTCCTTTGCCACAATATAATCAACCATAATCCCCGGAACAATCACATTATTGGGGTCCAACGGCTCATTATGCAAATGGTCTACTTCTGCAATCACAATATCGGCAGCGCTTGCCATAACCACATTAAAGTTGCGGGTAGAGCCAAAGTAGGAGAGGTTGCCGAATTTGTCGGCGTTGGTGGCGTAGATTAGGGCAATATTGGCGCGCAGAGGTTTTTCTAAAATATAATCTTTGCCGTCAACATTGATAATTTGTTTGCCTTTAGCCACATCGGTACCGATTCCGGTTGGCGTCAAAATTCCGCCCAGTCCGGCACCGGCGGCGCGGATACGTTCGGCCAGCGAACCTTGCGGAGCAAGCTCAACTTCCAAAGTTCCGGCATTCATTTGCGCTACTGTTTCAGGATTTGTCCCAATATGAGAAACAATCGCTTTTTTGATTTTATGCGCCGAAATTAGTTTTCCGCGGTCAGAATTCGGAGTTGAAGTGTCATTGCCAATTAGCGTTAAATTTTTGATAGATGTTTTTAACAGTTCATCAATAACCATGGTAGGCGAACCGCATTTCAAAAAACCGCCGATCATAACGCTTTGATTATTTTCAAAAAATTGCGCTGCTTCTGAGGCTGAGATAAATTTTACCATTTGTTCTCCTTAAAAACTTATCTCAGCAATAAACGAAAAAGCAAAAAAAGTCAATAATCGGCGAAGGGACGTGTATAAAAAAACAGCCTGCTTGAAAATTCAAACAGGCTGTTTGGGGAATATAAATTTTAGTTAGCCGTAACCCTGACACCAGTGTTTGTAACTAACTCAAGACCTTTTTGGTTGGCAGACATATAAACCGTGGAATTATCGCTAATGTCGCCATTCAATAATAAAATAGACAGCGGATTTTCCACTTCTTGCACAATCAAACGTTTCAGCGGACGGGCGCCAAACTCTTCATTGTAACCATTGTCAGCCAGCCAATCTTTGGCTTTGTCGTCCAGCTGCAAAGTGATGTGACGGTCGCTTAGACGTTTTTGCAAACGTCCAATTTGAATGTCCACAATTTGCCGAATATCCTCTTTGCGCAACGGGTTAAAGGTAATTATCTCATCAAGACGGTTTAAAAATTCCGGCTTAAAGAAACTCTTTAACTTAGTCATTAAATCGCCTTCGCCTCCGGTAACCAGATTAGAAGTCAAAATAATAAAGGTGTTTTTAAAGTCAACCGTGCGGCCTTTACCATCGGTCAAATGGCCTTCATCAAGCACTTGCAGCAACAGGTTAAACACATCTGGATGTGCTTTTTCAACCTCATCAAACAAAATAACCTGATACGGACGGCGGCGGACGGCTTCGGTCAAAACACCGCCTTCGTCATAGCCGACATATCCCGGAGGCGCGCCGATTAAACGAGCGACAGAATGCTTTTCCATGTATTCGGACATATCTATACGCACATACGCGGCTTCTTCATCAAACAAGAATTCTGCCAAAGCTTTTGCCAGTTCGGTTTTACCAACACCGGTCGGACCAAGGAACAAAAATGAACCAATCGGACGATTCGGGTCTTTTAAGCCGGAACGAGAACGGCGCACGGCATTGGCAACAGCTTTCAAAGCCTTGTCTTGTCCGACTACGCGCAGAGCCAAATTCTTTTCCAAATTCAGCAGCTTTTCACGCTCGCTGCCGACCAGTTTATCTACCGGAATACCGGTCCATTTAGAAACTACCGAGGCAATCATATCCGGCGTAACGGTTTCAACAGTTTGCTGTGCTTGACTATGGGCGCTAAGCTCTTTTATTTTACGTTCCAAATCCGGAATTTCTTTATATTGCAGCTCTCCGGCTTTTTCATATAAACCGGCGCGCAGAGCTTTATCAGCCTCTATACGGGCTTGGTCCAAACGTTCACGCAAGCGGTTTGCTTCCAAGCTGGAGCTTTTACGAGCCTTCCATGCTTCAGATTTTTCGGCCGATTCTTTTTCTAAAACGGCGATTTCCTGTTCCAATTTAGCCAAACGTACTTTTGAGTTGTCATCAGTTTCTTTTTTGAGGGCTTCACGCTCGATTTTATATTGAATCAGCTTACGGTCAATCTCGTCGAGTTCTTCCGGTTTAGAGTCCAAAGCCATTTTAAGTTTGCTGGCGGCTTCATCAACCAAATCTATGGCCTTATCAGGCAAAAAACGGTCGGTAATATAACGGTCGGACATCGTTGCTGCCGCTACCAATGCCGCGTCGGAAATACGCACGCCATGATGCAGTTCATATTTTTCTTTTATACCGCGCAAAATTGAAATAGTTTCTTCAACATGCGTTTCGCCCACATACACCGGTTGAAAACGACGGGCAAAAGCGGCGTCTTTTTCAATGTATTTTTGGTATTCTTTCAGCGTGGTAGCGCCGATGCAATGCAGCTCGCCGCGCGCCAAAGCCGGTTTTAATAGGTTGGAAGCGTCCATAGAACCTTCGCTGGCACCGGCGCCTACAACCGTATGCATTTCATCTATGAACAAAATAACTTGCCCTTCGGCTGCGGAAACTTCTTTTAAAACAGCTTTCAAACGCTCTTCAAACTCGCCGCGGAATTTAGCACCGGCAATCAGTGCGCCCATATCCAGTGACATCAGGCGTTTATGCGCCAAACTGTCCGGTACGTCGCCGTTGATAATACGCTGTGCCAAACCTTCGACAATGGCGGTTTTACCAACACCCGGCTCACCAATTAAAATCGGGTTGTTTTTGGTACGGCGTGACAATACTTGAATTGTACGGCGGATTTCTTCATCACGGCCGATTACCGGATCAAGTTTACCTTGCGCTGCTAATTGCGTAAAGTCTATGGCGTATTTTTTCAAGGCGTCAAAACTATCTTCAGCCGAAGCAGAATCGGCAGTGCGTCCTTGACGCATATTATTGATTGCCTCGTTTAGCTTATGCACATCAACGCCATAATTTTTTTGCATTAAAATCGCTTGCAGCAAACGTTCAACCGTAACATAACTGTCTTTGGCTTTTTCGGCAATTTGCTCTGCTGTGTCCAAAACTGTTAAAAAGTCTTTAGAGCAGGAAACTTCAATATTTTGCCCTTCCACTTGCGGCAATTTATTAAGTTCTGCGGCGACTTCTTCTCGCAGTAAATCCGGATTTGCTCCGGCTTGACTCAATAAATTAGACGCAACGCCGTTTTTATCATCAAGCATCACTTTTAACAAGTGGGCAGGGGTAATAAACTGGTTGTTGTTACGCAGAGCCAAACTTTGAGCATTTTGCAAGAACCCTTGACTGCGGTCTGTAAGTTTTTCCATATTCATATTTATTCACTCTCCTTTATCTATAACAAGATATAGGAAATAAATTTTTC
>USCF01000104.1 GCA_900553115.1 uncultured Alphaproteobacteria bacterium | reverse complement strand
CCAGCGTCTTCTGCTCGTGGGTGAAGACCTTGACGACCTTCTGACCCTCCATCATCTCTTCAATGTAGCCGTTCACCAGGTTGACTTTGCATTTTGCGATTGCGGCTAACAAACTTATCAACAGCGGCTAAACAATCGTTCAAATTTTTACCGGCAACAGCCGAAATTGCAAAAACCTGATTTTTTGTAACTTTTTGCAAAGCTGCAACTTTTTCTTCAATTTCTTCAGCAGTTAAAGAGTCACACTTATTCAAAGCCACTACTTCCGCCTTATTTTGTAGCTTATCGTTATACAATTCCAGCTCTTTGCGAATCGTCAAGTAGTCGTTAGCAACATCTTCGGCAGTGCCATCAAGCAAATGCAAAAACACCGAGCAGCGCTCAACGTGTTTCAAAAATCTATCACCCAAGCCAACACCTTCGTGCGCGCCTTCAATCAGCCCTGGGATATCAGCCAAAACCAATTCCTTACCACCAATCCAAGCCACACCCAAATGCGGATGCAATGTTGTAAATGGATAAGAGGCAATTTTTGGACGAGCCGATGTAACCGCCGACAAAAATGTTGATTTACCAGCGTTTGGCAAACCAATCAGCCCGACATCGGCAATAATTTTTAAGCGCAGCCAAACCCAAATTTCTTCGCCTGGAGTCCCAGGACCGGCATAGCGCGGCGCTTGGTTGGTAGAGCTTTTAAAACGAGTGTTACCCAAACCACCCTTACCGCCTTTGGCAATCAAAAAACGTTCACCAGGTTTAACCATATCGGCAATAACAGTTTCGCCATCGTCAGCCACGATTTCAGTACCAACCGGAACTTTGATTATTAAATCTTCGCCTTTATATCCGGTCATTTCCGAGCCCATGCCTTGCTGGCCTTTTTGTGCTTTAAAATGCTGTTGATAGCGAAAATCTATAAGAGTGTTTAGATTTTCTACCGCTTCAAAATAAACGCTGCCGCCATCGCCGCCATCACCACCGTTCGGGCCTCCGAACTCGATAAACTTTTCGCGCCGAAAAGCCACACAGCCTTTACCGCCGTCACCAGCTTTGATATATATTTTCGCCTGATCCAAAAACTTCATTTCTTTTCCTTTTGTTTAAGGTCAAATAATAGCCTTAAATAAAAAATAAAGGGGCATAACGCCCCTATTTTAACTCTTCTGCAAGATTATTCAGCAACAACAGAAACGTAAACTTTATCGTCTGCTTTTGTTTTGAACTCTACTTTGCCTTCAGATGTTGCAAAAATTGTGTGATCTTTGCCGAGGCCTACATTCTGTCCCGGATGATATTTTGTTCCGCGTTGACGAATGATGATGTTGCCAGGGATAACAGCTTCACCGCCGAATTTTTTAACACCCAAACGGCGACCTTCAGAGTCACGACCGTTGCTGGAACTACCGCCAGATTTTTTATGTGCCATAACGTTATCTCCCTAAATTATTTCTCGCACACATCAGTAATTTTTACTAATGTGATGTTTTGTCTGTGACCATTTTTACGACGATAGTTCTGTCTTCTTTTCTTTTTGAAAACAATAACTTTTGCGTCTTTAGCTTGTTTCAACACAATGGCTTTAACACTAGCGCCGGCAACCAATGGAGTACCGATTTTTTCGCCCAAAGCCAAAACTTCGTTGAAAACAACTTCTTTACCTTCTTCACCGGCGATTTTTTCCAACTTAACAACGTCACCAGTTGTTACGTTATATTGTTTTCCGCCTGTTTTTATTACTGCGTACATATTCTTCACCTAATTTTATTTAAACATAAAACATTGGCTTGTACTATACATAAGTTTTCGGCGCTGTCAACAGGAAAATAACTAATTTTTAAATATTTTGCACTTGCAGGCAAAATTACTTTAAATATATATGCGCCTAACACTCACATTAAACTTGAAAATTTTATTTTTGCAAGCTAAATATGATTAAAACTAATTCGCGAGGTATTTATAATGTATGACGTCTATGAAATCCGAAAAGATTTTCCGGTGCTAAACGAACTGATTAACGATAAGCCGTTTTTTTATTTGGACACATCGGCTTCGGCGCAAAAACCGCAGCAGGTTTTGGATAAGATGATGAAGGTTTATCAAACAACCTATGCTAATCCGCACCGCGGAAGTTATACGATTTCAGAAGAAATGACCACTGAATATGAGCAAGCACGCGAAACTGTGCGTGAATTTATTAATGCCAAGCGCGCTCCTGAAATAATTTATACCCGCAACGCCACCGAATCTATAAATTTGGTTGCCTCTTCATGGGGTGGAGAGAATCTAAAAGCCGGCGATGAAGTTTTAATTTCGCAAGCCGAACACCATGCCAACTTAGTTCCATGGCAGCATATATGCCAAGTAACCGGCGCCAAACTGGTAGTTTTTCCGGTTTCGGACAAAGGCGAATTTATAGAAGAAGAATTTTTGAAACATTTAAGCGAAAAAACAAAAATCGTTGCCGTTACCGCAATGTCAAATGTTTTAGGCACAATTTTTCCGATAAAAAACATTACAGCGGCGGCGCACAAAATTGGGGCAAAAGTACTGATTGACGCCTGCCAATTTGCCGTACATCATAAGATTGATGTGCAAGATATTGACTGCGACTTTTTGGCTTTTTCCGCTCACAAAACATATGGACCAAGCGGTATCGGCGTACTTTATGGTAAAACCGAAATTTTGCAAAATATGCAGCCTTATCAATTTGGCGGCGATATGATTGAAAACGTGACCTACGAAAAAACCACATTTACCGATATTCCGGCACGCTTTGAAGCCGGAACACCGGCTGCCGTACAAGCTATCGGCATGGCTGAAGGGCTCAAATATATGATGAATTTGGGTTTGGATAACATTGAAAAACACGAGCAAGAGCTGGTTAAATACACTACCGAAAAATTGCTGCAGGTTCCGGATTTGAAAATTATCGGCACCGCTAAATACAAAGGCGGCGTGTTCAGTTTTGCCATTCGGGATATCCACCCTCAGGATTTGGCTTTTGTACTGAATAAAGAAAATATTGCCATCCGCACCGGACACCACTGCGCACAACCAATTGTCAACCGTATGGGTTACACTTCGGTTGCCCGCGCCTCGCTGGGTTTATACAGCACCAAAGAAGACATTGACGCATTGTATAACGCACTTTTGAAAGCAGAAAAATTTTTTAGAGAAAACTAATGTCGGAAAAAACTGAAAATAAAGAAAATATTGAAGAACAAACAATCGGCGCCACCGAAAGCCGTTTGCTGCAAGCAATGAGCATTAATGATGAAGAAGACGCCGCGCCGACAGAACTGCCGGAGTATATCGCCTATGCCGGAACGGAGCTGGCTCAAGGCGCAGAAAAAGCCAAAATGTTTGATATTGTGGAAAAAATACGCACAATTTCTGATCCGGAAATTCCGCTGAATGTTTATGATATGGGGCTTATTTATAAAATTGACCAGCGCGACAATGGAGATATTTATATTGAAATGACCGTAACCGCTCCAACATGCCCGATTGCCGGAGAACTTCCGCAGCAGGTGGCTGATGCGCTGACTGAAGTTGCCGGAACCGGAAGAATAGAAGTGAAAATCGTTTGGGAACCAGCTTGGACGCCGGAACGAATGACTGATGAAGCCAAAGAAATGCTGGAGCTTATCTGATGACTATTGAAGAACTGATTGACAACTTTTCATTTTTGGACGGTTGGGAAGAAAAATATCAATATGTGATAGACTTGGGACACAAGCTTGAACCTTTAGATGAAAAATTCAAAACTGATGATTGGAAAGTAAAAGGCTGCCAATCACAAGTTTGGCTGGTTCCGCAAATTCAAAACGGTGTCTTTCATTTCAAAGGCGACTCCGACGCTATTTTGGTTAAAGGAATTATTTCTATTGTACTGCTTATTTATAATGACAAAACAGCCGCTGAAATAAAAAATATTGATGTTACAAAAATTTTTGTTAAACTGGGACTTGAAGAAAATTTAACTCCAAGCCGACGCAACGGTATGTTGTCTATGGTTGAAAAAATCAAACAATATGCAGCCGCTGCTTAAATGAAAGCGCACTATGAACATTCATGAATATCAAGCCAAAAAAATTTTAGCAGAAAATGGAATTGCAATTCCGGCCGGAGGTATTGCCTATACTCCGAGCGAAGCTAAGAGAGTGGCCTTAAGTTTAACCTCTCGCGGACCATGGATGTTAAAAGCGCAGATTCAATCAGGTGCCAGAGCATCTGGTCATTTTGTGGAGCGCGAAGCCGGACATAAAAGCGGTATTCGGCAAATCACCCAAATTTCTAACATAAACTATGAAACCAGCCAAATGCTGAATAATACTTTGGTAACCGAACAAACAGGTCCGGAAGGCAAGCTTGTCAGCAAAGTTTATGTTGAAGCCTTTAAAAAAGTGAAACATGTCTTTTATGCCGGTATTGTCATTGACTGTTCTATTCCTGCCATAACCTTGCTTGTGTCTGAAATTATAAACCAAAACATTATTAAAGTTGCCACCACAGATGAAAGCAAAATTTTGCGCATCAATCTAAAATATGGTGAAGAATTTAATGAAACCCAAATTCTCAAAGTGCTGGACTTTTTGTCTTTAGATAAAAGCTACTTGCAAAATTTCAGCGATTT
>USCF01000103.1 GCA_900553115.1 uncultured Alphaproteobacteria bacterium | reverse complement strand
ATCACAACAAAAGGAGACGAAATGATATATGGCTATATCCGCGTCAGCACGGACAAACAAACCACTAAAAACCAAAAATTTGAAATTGAAAAATTTTGCAAAAAAGAGCATAAGCATATTGATAAATGGATAATGGAAACCATTAGCGCCACCAAAGACTTGGACAAGCGCAAACTGGGGATTTTGCTGCAAGAGCTCCAAAAACGCGACATTTTGGTTGCTTCCGAGCTTTCGCGCTTGGGGCGAAATTTGCTCCAGGTTATGAGCATTTTGCACTATTGTTTAAGTAAAGACATTCAAATTTGGACTATAAAGGATAACTATCGTTTGGGTACAGATATTCAGAGTAAAGTTTTAGCCTTTGCTTTTGGCCTATCGGCCGAAATTGAACGAAACCTCATCTCTCAACGTACCAAAGAAGCCTTATGCCGTGTGCGTAATGAGGGGCAAAAACTTGGTCGGCCGCATGGAAGCAAAAACAGTAAGAATCGTCTGGATGTGCACAAAGTACAAATCAAAAAAATGGTGAATCAAGGTATAAAAAAAGTTCAAATAGCCAAAGTATTGGAGTGTAATCGCAAGACACTTTATAATTAATAAAAAAAAATCAAAATACCAGATTGATAATAATGCAGTCTGCAGGCAAACTAACTTTATTTAGCGAGAAAGTGTTTATATTTTTAACAACTTATGCAAAATAAAATTGACAAGAAAAAAACTTTATGTTATTAAAGCAATGTTTTGTTGACATTCTCTATAATGTTGGGGGTATAGCTCAGCTGGGAGAGCGCTTGCATGGCATGCAAGAGGTCAGCGGTTCGATCCCGCTTACCTCCACCAATCTGGAAAAAACCGAGATGATATATTCTCGGTTTTTTCATTATAAAATAAATTAAAAATATACCTCTTTCAAAGTGATAAGAATTAAGAAACCAAAATCAACAAAAAAACTGTGGAAACCTCCCTCCTCCACAGTTTATATTTTGCTGAAAATTTTGCAACCTCTTTATATTCCGTTTTTCATAGTCTTAAATACTACTTTTATCCATTACTTTAAAGTAGAATTACATTACTTTTATTTATACATATCATCTTTGTTAAGATAATTTTGTACGTAATCTTTTACACCATCTTCAAGAGATGTCATTGGCTGCAAATAACCAACCCTGCGTAATTTCTCTAAATTAGCCTGAGTATAATATTGATATTTACCTCTCAGTTCTTCCGGCATATCCCTGAAACCAATCTTCGGTTCTTTACCCATAGCACTCCAAGTCGCTTTGGCTAAATCATAAAAAGAGCGAGCTTGTCCTGTACCTACGTTAAATAATCCGCTTATATTTGGATGTTCCAACATCCATAAAATAACACAGACAATATCATTTACATATACAAAATCACGCAATTGCCAACCATCTTTATATTTAGGATTATAAGACTTAAATAGTTTAACTTCATTATCGTTCTTCACATCAGGAAAAATGTGGGCTATCACGCTTTTCTGTCCGCCTTTATGGTATTCATTTGGACCATAAACATTAAAAAATTTGAGCCCGACATATTGTTTCGGCAATTTTCGTTTTTCGTCACGTTCGCGGCAAACTTTACGGTCAAACAAAGCCTTGCTCCAGCCATAAGGATTCAATGGTCTTAAATTATTTAAATATAGCTGATTATCTTCATCATCAAAACCTTTACTGCCATCGCCATAAGTCGCAGCAGACGAAGCATAAATAAATTGCTTGTTATTATCACGACAAAAACACCACATATCCCAGCTTAACTGAAAATTAGAACGAATAATCAAATCAACATCTTTTTCTGTTGTAGTAGAAATGGCTCCCATATGTATAATGGCTTGAATTTCATCTTTATGAGCATTTAAATATTCTAAAGCATTTTCCGGAGCGACTATTGCCGCAAGTTCTCTTTTAGCAATATTTTTCCATTTATCTTCACAACCTAGTGTGTCAATAACCACTAAATCTTTATAATGTTGACGTTCTAATCCCTCTAAAATATTTGAACCGATAAAACCGGCTCCTCCGGTAACAATAATCATAGTTCCTCCATTATTCTAATAAAATTATCACCTGTAAATAAAAAATTTTTGCCGCAACCGGCTTTTTGCGCTGCTTCAATATCGCGTTCTTTGTCGCCGACGGAAACAGATTGCGCCATATCTATGCCATATTTGTCCTGCGCCTTGATAAACATTCCGCAGTTTGGTTTGCGGTCGTTTCCACTCAATTCCGGACAATAAAAAACATCGGTGATTTTGATTCCTTGTTTAGTAAATTCGGCAAGCATATAGCTGTTTAATTCAGCAAAATCCTGCTCGCTGAAATAACCTCGGGCAATACCCGATTGATTGGTTATCACAATAATCAAATAGCCTTTTTCCTGAGCCTTGCGGCAAAGCTCAAAAATTCCGTTAATAAATTCAAATTTTTCCGGCTGAAAAACATAGCCGTAATCAATGTTGATTGTGCCGTCCCTATCCAAAAACAGAGCTTTAACCATAAATATTTCTCTCTATCAAGTCGCAAATTAAATGCCCGATGGCAATGTGCATTTCTTGAATATGCGCTGATGTATCCGCCGGAACCGGCAAAGCGTAGTCTGCCATATCTTTCATTAAACCGCCTTTACGGCCGACCAACGCCACAGTGGCAATACCTTTTTTCTTTGCCATTTCAAAAGCTAAAACCACATTTTTAGAATTGCCGCTGGTGGATAAGCCAATCAAAACATCTCCGGTTTGCCCCACACCTTCCAACTGGCGAGAAAACACCACATCATAACCATAATCATTGCCGATAGCCGTCAAGTTAGAGGTATCCACCGTCAAAGAAATGGAATTCATTGCTGGACGTTCCAATTTATAGCGTCCCACCAATTCAGCTGCCAAATGCTGAGATTGCGCCGCCGAACCGCCGTTGCCGCAAAAAATTACTTTATGCCCGTTTCGGATAGCGTTGGTGCAAATTTCCGCCACTTGAGCTATGGTTGGGGCTAACGTTTTAAGTTCCGCCACATCGGCAGACAATTCATCAAACTGATTTTCAATATATTTTTGCATAATTTATCCTTTCATTTTTGCCGCCAGATTTGAGGTTGAATAACCTTCTAATCGTTGCAGAACAATTGGCTTTCCGCCGTAACTCAACACAAATTGTGCTTCCGGCCATTTTTCAATCGGGTATCCTTCTTTTGCTATAACATCAGGACGCAAAGCTTTGACAATATTCATCGGCACGTCATCGTTAAAAACAATGACATAATCCACAAATTCCAACGATGCTAAAAGCAGTGCGCGTGTTTTTTCATCTTGTATCGGACGATTTTCGCCTTTATGACGTTTGACACAAGCATCGGAGTTCATAGCCACAAACAGCACGTCGCAATGTTTTTTTGCCTCAATAAACGAGTGCAGATGTCCCAAGTGGCAGCAATCAAAACAACCATTGGTAAAACCGATAATTTTATTTTGTTTGCGCAACTCAGCAACAATTTTTTCAGCTTGTTCCAAAGTGACAACTTTGCGTTTTTGCGGCCAATTATTATCCGCAGTCTCCCGACACGACAAAGCATTGCGCATTTCCTCGGCGGAAACCGTGGCTGTGCCCAATTTACCCACCACAATTCCCGATGCGGTGTTGGCGAGTTTCAAAGCGTCCTTTATCGGCGTGTCACAGCCAAGCGCAGCGCCTAAAGTAGCCAACGCCGTATCGCCGGCACCGGAAACATCAAACACTTCTTTGGCCTCTGTCGGCACTTGCTGAATATCGTCAGCGTCATCGGCGCCAATGTGCAACATTCCGTATTCACTCAAGGTGATAATCAAATTTTTTATGCCGTATTTAGCAAACAAAAATTCTGCGCCTTGTTTGGCTTGAGCTAAAAAGTCAGCGGCTTGCGGATTATATTTGCGTCCGGTTGCCTCAGAAAATTCTTTTAAATTCGGTTTAACTAATGTCGCACCGGCGTATTTTGAATAATCCGAACCTTTAGGATCTATAATGATTTTTTTATTTTGTTCACGGCAAATTTCCACAATCATTTGAGTGGTAACAGGCGTTAACAAGCCTTTGTTATAATCCGAAACCAAAACAATATCCGCCATTTTAATAGCCTGTCGCAAAACCTTTTTAAACTTTGGCAACAACTCGGATATAACCGGCAAAATTTCTTCTTGGTCGGCGCGCAATAAATGATTGTTGCCGGCAATCAAGCGGGTTTTAACAATGGTTGGAAAATTCTTCAGTTTCAAAAAATGTGAAGAAGCTCCGGTTTGTTCCATTAAGTCTGAAATTTTCGCTCCGTTTTCATCATCTCCGATAATGCCGATAAAGGTCGTTTTGCACCCAAGAGCCACCAAATTGGCAACCACGTTTCCGGCGCCTCCCAGCATCTCTTTTTCGTGGCTGAATTTAAAAATCGGTACAGGAGCTTCCGGCGAAATTCTCTCAACTTTACCGTACATAAACTTGTCCAGCATCACATCGCCGATAACCAATTCTTTTACTTTTGAAAAATTATTTATATGAGTTGTTAATAGTGACATAGCTGTTCTCTTTGAAAATTAAAGTTAATTACTTCTCTGATGAAGCTTGGCAAAGCTCTCTCTCTCTCTCTCTCTCTCTGGATTTTCTACATTTAGAGAGCT
>USCF01000102.1 GCA_900553115.1 uncultured Alphaproteobacteria bacterium | reverse complement strand
TAAAAAATTTTATTGACAACTAACATTTTTTGTGCGACTTATGTTGCAGCATATAATGTTGCGCTCCTAGCTCAGCAGGATAGAGCAACAGCCTTCTAAGCTGTGGGTCGGGCGTTCGAATCGCCCGGAGCGCGCCAATAAGCCCAAAAGCCGTCTTTTTTAGACGGCTTTTTTTATTATCAAGCCACCGTGTCAGCAAACTATTACTAAAGTAATATACCGCTTGTCGTATTGCTAAAAACAAAAATTTATGATATTAATGATTTTGAAAGAATTAAGCAGTAAGTTGCTACTGAACAAGTTTAGGAGGCTTGTTCAAGTATAATTCTACAACGGGTTTAGGAGACCCTTATATATATAATTTTTAGGAGAAAAACAATGAGAGTAAATGAATCTGGTCGTTCCATGATTGAAATGCTGGGTGTATTGGCCATTATCGGTGTATTGTCTGTTGGTGGTATTGCCGGCTATTCAAAAGCTATGAACAAATTCAAAACAAATAAAGTTTCTGATAATGTTTCTATGTTGGTTGCCAACATCAAAACTTTGTATGCTCAGCAAAATACTTATACAGGCTTAAACAATGGTACTGCTGTATCTATGGGTGTAGTTCCGGACGAATTAGGTACAGTTTATGATGGCGCTAAAGCTACTTTGACTAACGCTTTCAATGGTCCTGTATTCATTATAGCATCTGATAGTACTGCTGCTGGCGATGGCAAAGCATTCACAATTCAATTCAACAATTTGTCACGTGAAGCTTGCATTTCATTGGCAACTAACGATTGGGGTTCAGGCTATTCTTCAGGTTTAATTGCTTTGAAAGCAAAAGGCACTTCTACTGCTGCCTCCGATACAGCTGCTGCTGGTGATTTGAATAGAATTTACATTGGTAATGCTGGTACTGCAGCTACCGCTGCTAACGGTGCAATTGCCACCCCTGGCGGTACAACTCAAAAAGTTCCATTGTCAGTAACAGAAGCTGCCACAGCTTGCGCATGCACATCTGGTAACACCTGCTCTATTGAATGGAAATACTACTGATTTCCTTACAGCAAAAATTACATTAGTTCACAAAAATACCGTTGCAAAACGGTATTTTTTTATATTTCTAAACTAATAAAATTATCTAAAAACAGCTTAATTTTTTACTTTACCTTCACGCGCAAAATAATATATACTTGTTTTGGATAAATATTTGAAAGGCGGCTATTATGAATGAAATTATTTATTACCATTTCAAAAAAAACTATGTTTGGTTAGTCTTGAATATCCTTGCGTTGGCGGCACTTTGTTCTTGCCTGTTTTGCAGCAAATCATACGCTTATTGGTGGGAGTTTCAGGTTTTGTTTGGGCTGCTGACGGCAACTCTTTTAATTTGGATTTATAAATACGCCACCAAACAAATTATGGCGGTTATCACTGACGACACCATCAAAATTGACCATACCAATCCGGTGGCGTGGAAAGATATTGAAATCGCCGAAGAACGCATGGTTACTTGTTGCGGTAAAAAACGCCGTGTAATTGTGCTTATTCCTAAAAAAGACATTGATTACAAATACAACTTTTTACAAAAACACAACGGCGACTTTACCCCGTTTTGTCTGCCGCTTTATGGCTTATTAACTCCGGAAGATGAAGAAAAAGTTTTCCGCATTGTGGCGCACAAAGTCGGCTTGAAAGCGCTCTAATCCATGCGTAAAGATTTTTATATTTTCCGCCACGGCGAAACCGAATTCAACCTGCAACACCGGCAGCAAGGTTCCGGCATAGATATGGAATTGACGGCCAAAGGCCAAGAACAAGCAATCGCTTTGGCGCAAAAACTGGCTCAGTGCAATTTAGATGTCATTTTTTCCAGCCCGCTTAAAAGAGCGGTGCAAACGGCGCAAACCGTGGCAAAAACACTGCATTGTCCGCTTATTATCAAAGATGATTTGCAAGAATGTTTTTATGGCCGCGCCGAAGGTATGCTGCAATCAGAACTTGCCGAAAAATATCCTGATGTCTACAATAACTGGAGCAATCCGGAAGTTTGGAACATCGCCTACCCCGACGGCGAAAGCAAACAAGCCGCGCTCGAAAGAGTTTGGCGGCAAATAGAAGACCTGAGGCAAACACCTTATAACGTCATCGGCGTAGCTATTCACGGCGGCACAATGGGCAGTCTTTTGAACTATCTGCACTTTGATTTTGGCAAAATAGAAAATTGCGCGGTGTTTCATTTGGTTTATGACGGCGCATGGCGCATTGACGGCGGCTTGTTTTAGATTTTGGCGGTGTTTTTCTCCGCCTTTTTTTTATTGGATTTTTACTTAAAATATGCTAAATTAAAACTATATTATTAGCAAAGGAGGCAAAGATGAGCAAACCTGTTGTTGTAGGAATCGGCGAACTTCTGTGGGATATGCTGCCAAAAGGCAAGCGTGCAGGCGGAGCGCCGATTAATTTTGTTTATAACGCCACTCAGCTCGGCGCCGACGGTTACGCCATCAGTGCAGTTGGTAAAGACGCTTTGGGCGACGAAATCATTACTGAACTGGAAAAAAGCCACATTCACCATGTGCTGGAACGCAACGACTACCCCACCAGCGTTGTTGAAATTGAGCTAAACAACGGTATTCCGACTTATACCATTGTCGAGGGCGTGGCTTGGGACCATTTGACCGCCACACCAAAAGAAATAGCTGTGGTGGAAAAAGCCGACGCCGTTTGTTTTGGCACGTTGGCGCTGCGCTCGCCGCAAACCAGAGCTTCGATTCTGACTCTTTTAAAACACGCACCGCAAAAAGCCTTTAAGCTGTTTGATGTCAATTTGCGCAGCAACTATTTTTCCAAAGAACTGATTGACGAGCTTTTGCAAGAAGCCAACGTTTTCAAAATCAATGACGAAGAAATGGTCAAAGTGCAAAAACTATTTGGACTCAATCTCTCTGATGAAGAAATTTGCCATTGGTTTATAAAAAAATACGATTTACGTTATCTGATTTTTACAGCCGGAGAAAAATACAGCATTGTTTATGCAGCCAACGGCGAAAAATCTTATTTGGATACGCCAAAAGTCAAAGTTGCCGACACAGTTGGCGCCGGCGATTCTTTTTCTGCCGGATTCGTTATGGGCTTGCTAACTGGAAAGTCCATGAGCGCAGCCCACAAACAAGCTGTTGCCACTGCGGCGTTTGTCTGCACCAAAAGCGGTGCTTGGCCAAAATATGAATAACCTGTAATAGGAGAATAGCCATGATTAAAACGGATATGTTCAAAAAACTGATACCGATTATGTTCGCCTTTTTTGCCATGGGCGCCGTCGACTTTGTCGGCATAGCCACCAACTATGTCAAAGTCGATTTTGCCCTTTCTGACACAATGGCAAACTTATTTACGTCAATGACATTTTTCTGGTTTTTGATTTTTTCAGTTCCGACAGGTCTGCTGATGAACAAAATCGGACGACGTAAAACCGTGCTGATGAGCTTGGCCATAACTATGCTGGCTTTGCTTTTGCCGATATTTGACTACAATATGACAATCATTATGATTTCATTTTCTTTATTGGGTATTGGCAACACCATTATGCAAGTTTCGCTTAATCCGCTTGTTTCGAACATTGTCGCAAAAGATAAAATGTCAAGCGCACTTACCTTTGGACAATTTGTTAAAGCCACAGCTTCGTTTGCGGCGCCGATTCTCGCCGGCTGGGGTGCTATTCACTTCGGCAAATGGCAAGTGCTGTTTCCGTTCTTTTTAGCCGAAACTGTCTTGGCGTTTGTTTTATTGTCACGCGAAAAAATAGAAGAAACGGAAGTTGGCAAAACTTCTGGCTTCAAAGAATGCGCCATGCTTTTAGGCAACGGAACAATTTTTCTTTGTTTTATGGCGGTGATGTGCCATGTTGGTCTTGACGTTGGCACCAATGTAACCACCCCGAAACTGCTTATGCAAAAACTGGGCTGGACTTTGGAACAAGCCGGCTATGCCACTAGCATATATTTCTTTTTCCGCACCATCGGCAGTTTTAGCGGCGCCTATATTTTAGCCAAATACTCCAACCATAAATATTTTTTAGGCAGTGTGATTTTGATGTTTTTTGCCCTTATCGGCATCTTTTTATTCAACAGTAAAGAACTGCTGTATATCTGCATTGCCTGCATTGGCTACGGCAACGCCAATATCTTTCCGGTTGTTTTTTCGCAAGCCCTCAAAACCATGCCGCGTCACGGCAATGAGGTTTCCGGCTTGATGATTATGGGTATTTTCGGCGGCACCGTATTTCCGCTGTTGATGGGTATTGCCTCCGACTTTGCCAACAACCAGCTCGGAGCTGTCGCCGTAATGATATTATGCGCGCTGTACTTGCTGTTTATGAGCCGCAAAGTCAAAGACTAGACGCAAAAAAAGACCGTTTTTATTCCAAACGGTCTTTTTTTTATCACTTCCAAATCCATTTAAACAGATTTATAATCCCAAAGGTTATAAATCCCACGCCAATACCCCCAAAAAAGTACAAAGCCGACAAACCTAGATAGTCAAAAACTTTTATAAGCGGCTCTTGGGTGTTGTAGGCGTCACTACTAAAAAGCCACGAACTAGGCATCACAAAGATTAAGACAATTAACGCCACAAAAAGTGCGCGCGCAAAACGCTGAATTTTTTGGTTATCAAACGCCAAAAAATCATGTTC
>USCF01000101.1 GCA_900553115.1 uncultured Alphaproteobacteria bacterium | reverse complement strand
GTCATAATTATTACTTATATTAATTTCATATTTATATGCTTTTTTAGGGTTAATTCCGCATTCTAATGTTGCGTTAACTTCTTTGACTTCTCCTGAAGCTTTAACTGTTTTAACAGTTGGTTCTATAATATCAAGAAATGGTGTTGCTTCAATATCAACGCATTTATCAATTGGTTTGCTCTTGCAAGTGTAGCATTGGTTGCCTTTGCTGTCTTTAACGCCTTTAACTTCTTCAGCTGTTTGACTATCGCCGCAGCTTAAAGTATAGCTGGAATTAATATCTTTGCATTCTTTTTCTTTTGCTGTGCAGCTATAAAATGTACCGTCACAGCCTGTGCACGAATCACATTCCCAATCTGAGCCGCTTTTCGGTTCTTTCAAATCGTACAAATCTTTGTTGCATTGCTTGCATTCGCCTAGATAATAGCAGCCGCTGGCATCGTCAAATTTACAACTTTGACTAGTGGCTTTGGCTTGTGCTTCGCAGTCTGATTTAGAAATATTACATTTTACTTGCTTGCAATTTACATTTACACCGCCATTATTATATGTTCTTTCATCATAGCAAGTTTGATAAGCTTCATTTTTTAAACCTGCTTCTTTACAGTTATAATATTTGCACGGCACGTCTGGAATATTCACGTCACTGCTGCCGCAGTCAGTCGAGTCTGGCAAAAAGCACACTCGCGCCGACGCTGTCGATATTGTTAAAAATAAACAGACAAGTATATAACAACCCATCTGTATGAAACATCGCCTATTCATCAATTTTCTCCTAATTATGTTACACATACATCAAGCCAAACCCCTTGGATTTCAGCCAGTTTAGGTAATACAAATGTCCAAAAAAAACGATCGTTTTTTTTACACACAAAAATGCCCATTTTTTGCTAAAATTTTAAATGTTACATTTTTGTGAATAAATTTATTAATTTCAGATAGTTGCTTGTCAAAAAACAAACTTTATGCTACTATAAGATAGGTAAAATTGGGGAGTCCCAAAAAAACGATCGTTTTTTTTGGACATTATAGTTACCTATAAAATAGTCTAATTTATTGAAAATACGCAATAAATTAGAATGGATAAAACGACATAATTAGGAGAGACAAAATGATTAAACGATGTCTGACTTCGCTAGTTGCCACACTAATAGTGTGCTTTTTAGCGTGTTCTTCGGCGTCGGCGCGAGTGTGCTTTTTGCCAGACTCGACAGATTGCGGAGAAGGAGATGTAGTTGGCAGCGGCAATGTTGACGTTCCTTGTCAGTATTCAAGCTGTCCAGCTTATAATACAAACTACCAAGAATGTTATGATGAAAGAACTTATAACAATGGTGGTGTAAATGTAACTTGCAAACAAATTAAATGTAAACTGTCTAAATCAGAATGCGAAAAGCAGGAAGCTGATCCGAATAGCTCTAAGTGCTGCAATTTTGACAGCGCTAGCGGCTGCTATTATATGGGAAGCTGCAGACTATGCAACAGAGATGTTTACGATAGTGAAAAAAATCTGGGCGAAGGTTATGACTGCTATCCGTGTAAAGATAAAAACGGTACATTCTATAACTGCACAGCAAAAGAAAAAGAATGCAATCAGATAAATTCTAATTACACTTCAAGCTGCGGCGATAGTCAAATAGCCAAAGAAGTTGAAGGTATCAAAGATAGTCACGGCAATCAATGCTACACTTGCGAAGATAAACCAATTGATATTCCTCCTGTTGAGCCAACCTGTGCAGATCTGGGGTATAAAACTTGTGCAATATGCTCGGCTAATCAAATTTGCGAGTTGAATGGTCAGCAAGGTTCTGACGGACCGTGCGCTACAGGCTGTCACAATACAGATACAGCTATTTGCCGTAGTGTCACAAGTGTTTCTACAAAATATAATTATTTGAAAAAAATGATAGACGGTTTGGCTATCAACCAAGAGGCTTTCAGCCACCTAGGTAGCAATAAAGATTTTGACCTGTATGAAACAATGAGTAAGTCTGGTCTTGTGCAGCCAAATTGGGAACATCGCAAAGGCAAACTTGATCAAACATACATTGCTGATGAGGATGGAAATTTAATTAGCGTATTTATGCGTAACGATTCCGTAGGGGATAAAAAGGAACCGCGTGTGCATGTGGATATTTATTTGGATAAAACCTTTGCGACACTTGAAAAACATCAGGTTATGCCTATAGACAAATGCAAGGATGTTTATAAAAACTTGATGAAACCTCTGTATTGTCAAGTACACCATGTCGGAGTATATTCAACAAACTATAAATATGCTAAAATGACGGCGTCTTATGGCGAAGGAGAATGTGGCTACGGTCAAACATGTCTGCAAAACATATCTGACGAAGATATTCTCAAAGCTTGCAATTCTTGTCAAAAAGATAATAAGCAATGCTATCTGCCAATTATTTTTCTGCAAAAATATAAATAATACAGAATTTCCAATAAGATAATGTATGTTTATAAAATAGGTGGGGTGGATTTATCCCCGCCTTTTGCGTTTAAGGCCCTCGCGTTTTTTTAACCTCGCCCCTTGCAGGAGAGGTCGACACGTTAGTGTCGGGTGAGGGGTACTTTGCGTGCTAGCCGCAAACACTAAGTTAGCATATCCAGCGCCTTTCCTTTCAACGTCATTCTTCAGCGCCTCATGCCGCTTTATAGGCTGAGGCAGACTGGAGAATCCACGACCTTGTTGCCCACGGCAACGCATATTGACATTGCTGCCGCAATGACGTTATGGATACTCGGGATTGGCACATCCTGTGGGGTGTGCCACCCAAGTATGACAACGAAAGTAATGGCGCTCTGGATGATAATGCAACACTTGTCGCAGCGTTTTTTCTCATTCCTTATTACAAAAAAAATCAGCCTAAGCTGATTTTTTTGTTTCTTCTTTATGTTTTAGCAATTTTGGCTTTTCGCCGTCTGTAATAACTTTTTCATCTATCACAATCTCAGCGATATCTTTTTTGTCTGGAAGTTCATACATCCATTCCATCAAAATTTCTTCCATAATCGCACGCAATCCACGGGCGCCGGTTTTGCGTTCTATCGCTTTTTTAGCAATGGCGCGCAATGCTTCCGGTGTGATAGTCAGCTTGACGTCATCCATACCAAACAATGAGGCATATTGGCTGACTAAAGCGTTTTTCGGCTCGGTCAAAACACGGATTAAAGCGTCTTCGTTCAAATCGTCTAAAGTGGCGATAACCGGCACACGTCCGGTAAATTCCGGAATAAGTCCGTATTTAATCAAATCTTCCGGACGAACATCCTTCAAAATCTGACCGATAGTCTTTTCATCTTTTTCCACTTTAGCGCCAAAACCAATGGAATTTCCGCTTTCCGTGCCATGCTTTTCCACAATTTTTTCCAAACCGGCAAATGCACCGCCGCAAATAAACAAAATATTCTTAGTGTCTACGTGCAAAAACTCTTGCTGAGGATGCTTGCGTCCGCCTTGCGGTGGAACATTGGCAATAGTACCTTCAATAATTTTCAGCAAAGCCTGCTGCACGCCCTCGCCCGACACATCGCGAGTAATGGACGGTCCGTCGCCTTTGCGGGAAATTTTATCGATTTCATCAATATAAATGATACCGCGCTGAGCCTTTTCAATGTCATAATTAGCGTTTTGCACCAATTTCAGCACAATATTTTCAACATCCTCGCCCACATAACCGGCTTCGGTCAGGGTGGTGGCGTCGGCAATTGCAAACGGAACGTTCAAAATCTTTGCCAAAGTCTGCGCCAGCAAAGTTTTTCCGCAACCGGTGGAACCAATCAAAATCACATTTGATTTGGTGATATCCACTTCGTCTTTTTTGGGATTATTCAAACGTTTATAGTGATTATATACAGCAACGGATAAAACTTTTTTAGCATAATCCTGCCCAATCACATATTCATCTAGAAACTCTTTGATTTTTGACGGGGTGGGCAAACTATTCATCAACGGTTCATCAGCAGACGCTGTTTTATTTTCCGGAGTAAGTTCAGATTCTTCTTCCATAATGGAATGGCAAACATCTATGCACTCGTTGCAAATATAAACACCGCGTCCGGCGACCAGTTTTTTTACCTCTTTTTGGCTTTTGCCGCAAAACGAACAATGCAAAATTTCTTCGTTATCTTCACTCATTTTTCACCTACTTAACTTCTTCACGGTTGGTAATAATATGGTCAATCAAACCAAAATCCAAGGCTTCTTGCGGCGTCATAAAATTATCTCTATCCATAGCGCGCTCAATAACCGATATCTTTTGACCGGTGTTTTGCGCGTAAATAGCGTTCAAGCGCTTACGCAAATCCAAAATCAATTTAGCTTGAATTTCAATATCCGCAGCTTGTCCTTTGGCGCCGCCGGACGGCTGGTGAATCATAATCTGCGAATTTGGCAAAGAATAGCGCTTGCCTTTGGTTCCGCCAGCCAATAAAAATGACCCCATAGAACATGCCTGACCAATACAAATTGTTACCACATCGCCAGGATATCAATTACCAGCTGGCACAGCAGGAAGACAAGACGGAGATCTTTGAGGAATGGTGCGCATTCTTAAATTTCTTTGACAGTTCCGTAAAGTTTCAGCTTTCATTTGAAAATATGGCAACAGATGTATCGGATTTTGAGAAGAGCATCAAGATTTCCCATAAAAATGACGGATTCGATGATGTCAGGGATGAGTATTCGGAAGTGCTCCTTCACCAGATGGAAGCGGGAAATAATGGTCTTACGAAGACTAAATATCTTACTTTCGGGATTC
>USCF01000100.1 GCA_900553115.1 uncultured Alphaproteobacteria bacterium | reverse complement strand
GATGCACAAATTTTCGGGCCTGCATCTCAAGTCCTATACTCAAAAACAGACAATAGAAACCCAATTTCAACAGGACTGATATTTTAAACTTTCTCATAACCGCTGCTGCTTATAGTTTTTGACAGATTTTATATTTCCATCGTCAGGAACTAAACGAACTGCAGCCCCCCCGGATGCTTTCAAACAAAAGTTTAATTTCGTCTTGTTGCTCACACGATAAGTAGAAACTCTGACTTTAGTACGTGTTTTCACTGATTTATCCCCATCCGTATAAATTTCCGCTATGTAGTTCTTTCCTTCGGACAAGAAATCAAAGCTTTGATTGACGGTAACAACATCAGCGACGCTTATATCTATAATTTAATAGACCTGAAGCGTTATGATTTACTTGAAAATTATGCTCGCTGTGTTCAGAATAATCCGACTTTATATTTTTTAATCAAATGCCGGAAACGAAATATCTAAACTGCTTTCAAAGCGTCTTTTTTCAAGACATCAGATTTTCTGATACATTTTATAAACAGCTGTTTGTTGTTTTTTGAATTGTAAAATATTAAACTCCCTTTCTGTTCATACAAAAAGGGAGTTTTTTTATAAGTGCTTAATATCAAAGCCAAATCGAAAAAATTTAAGCTGTTTTTTTAGCACCAGCGTCGCTAAAATCATACAGATCTTCAACAGAAACTTCTTTATCAGCCACGTTAGCTTTTTCCAAAACATAATCAACGATTTTTTCTTCATATGCAGGAGCTTTCAATGCTTCAACAGCATCTTTATTCTTTACATAATATTCCAAAACCATTTTTTCTTGTCCTGGATAACGCTTAGCTTCATTCATAATAGCTTTGTTTACATCATCAGCAGACAATTGCAATTTAGCGTCGGCGCCAATTTCAGAAAGCAATAAGCCCAATTTAACACGGCGCAAAGCAATTTCTTTATATTCAGCCAAAACGTCTTTTTCATCACGAGCTTTTTCGCTTTCATCAAGCTGATTTTTGGCCTTAGCGTCTTGATATTGTTTTTCAATAGCAGCATATTCAGCATCAATCAATTTTTGCGGAACATCAAAGTTATATTCTTTATCTAAAGCATCCAACAAATCGCGTTTCAATTTAATGCGAGAAGTTGCATTGTAGTCTTCCAAAATGCGGGCTTCAATTTTAGATTTCAAATCAGCCACATCTTTCGCCCCCATAGATTTAGCAAATTCATCATTCAATTCTGCCGGTTTATATTCACGGATTTCTTTGATTGTGGTCACAAACAAAGCTTCTTTTCCAGCCAAATCTTTTGCGTGATAATCGGCAGGGAATGTGGTTTTAACCTCAACGGTTTCACCGGCTTTTTTACCGATTAATTGGTCTTCATACCCAGGAATAAAGGAATTAGAACCAAGTTCCAAAGGATATGCGTTGCCTTTTCCGCCTTGGAACTCAACGCCGTCAATAGAGCCAACAAAGTCAATCACAGCGATATCGCCTTTTTTGGTAGCTCTATCTTCTTCTACTTTTGCAGAATCGCGGCGAGAATCAACCATATATTTAACAGCTTTTTCAATTTCTTCGGCCGGAACTTTAGCAACATATTTATTCAAAGTAATCTTAGAAAAATCACCGACTTTGATTTCTGGCAAAACTTCTACTTCTACAGTAAATTCAATATCTTTGCCATCTTCAAATTTTTCGATTTTGATATCCGGAGTAACAGCCGGACGCAATTTGTTGTTGGCGATAACATCATTTACGGCATCGCGAATCATATCGTCAAGAACCTCGCCCAAAACACTTGGACGATATTGTTTTTCAACCATAGCTTTTGGTGCATGGCCGGCCCTAAAACCAGGAAGTTTAATTTTTTTGGCAACCTGTTCCAGTTTTTTATCAACAGCAGCGGCAAAATCGGCAGCAGCCAAAGTAACATTATACTTTTTATTCAAACCCTTCGCTTTTTCTTCTTTTACGTTCATTGTGATTTTCTCTAAAATAAATTGTTATTACTGAATCACCATCAAAAAAAGATGGTGCGGGTAAAGAGACTCGAACTCTTAAGCCTCGCGGCACCAGATCCTAAGTCTGGCGTGTCTACCAATTTCACCATACCCGCGCTGGGACTCTTGTATCCCAATTACCGCGGATTAGAACATAAAACTTTTTATAAATCAAGCAAAATTTAGCATTTAGCCCACAAAAATCTTGCAAATTCGCAAATTTTGTTTATAACAAGCCTAATAAATAAAGTATAGAGGGAAAAATGCCTGAACAAATTGTCAATAAACGCAAAACTTTTGCCATAATTTCACATCCGGACGCCGGTAAAACAACCTTAACCGAAAAACTATTGCTGTTTGGCGGCGCAATTCAGCAAGCAGGAGCCGTCAAAGCCCGCGGTGAAAACCGCCACGCCCACTCCGACTGGATGAAGGTTGAACAAGAACGCGGTATTTCCGTTGCTTCTTCCGTGATGAACTTTGATTATAACGGCATTACTTTCAATTTGCTTGATACTCCAGGACACGAAGACTTTTCGGAAGACACTTATCGTGTGCTGACTGCCGTTGATTCGGCAGTAATGGTTTTGGATTCCGCAAAAGGTATTGAAACTCAAACTAAAAAGCTGTTTGAAGTCTGCCGTTTACGCAATATCCCGATTATCACTTTTATCAACAAATTAGACCGCGAAGGTCTTGATCCTTTTGAATTGCTAGACGACATTGAAAAAACTTTGGCACTTGACGTTACTCCTGCCAGCTGGCCGATTGGCAGCGGCAAAGATTTTTTGGGTTGCTATGATTTGATTAACGACCAGCTGATTTTAATGAATAAAAATGGTTCTAAATCACTGATTAACGACACTATTGAAACCTGCAATGGTTTGGACGACCCAAAACTTGACAAACTTTTGCCGGCTTACGCTGTAAAAAAATTGCGTGAAGATGTGGAAATGGTGCGTGAACTTTGTCCGGCTTTTGATTTAGAATTATATCTTGCCGGCGCGCTAACTCCGGTATTTTTCGGCAGCGCCGTCAACAATTTTGGCGTGCGCGAAGTATTAAACGGCCTGCACAAATTTGCGCCAACACCTCGCCCGCATCCAAGCGCCGAACGCGTGGTCAACGCTGATGAAAAGAAAGTAACCGGCTTTGTTTTCAAAATTCAAGCCAATATGGATCCTAAACACCGCGACCGCATTGCTTTTATGCGTATTTGCTCCGGTCACTTCAAACGCGGTATGAACCTATTGCAAGTCCGTACCGGTAAAGATATTAAAGTTCCGACACCGGTTATGTTTTTGGCGCAAGAACGAGAATTGGCCGAAGATGCCTATGCCGGCGATATTATCGGTATTCCAAACCACGGACAATTGCGTATCGGCGATACTCTGACTGAGGGAGAAAAGCTGCACTATACCGGTATTCCGAGTTTTGCGCCGGAATTATTAAAATCGGTGCGAGCAAAAGACCCATTAAAATCCAAACACTTATCAAACGCTCTTCAACAGATTGCTGAAGAAGGCGGAGCCAGCGTATTCAAACCGGTAGTCGGTTCTGAATATATTGTCGGCGTGGTGGGCGTGCTGCAATTTGAAGTTATTGCTGACCGCTTGCGCACAGAATTTAATATTGATGTTATTTTTGAACCTACTCAATATTATACCGCACGTTGGGTGAGCAGCACAGATAAAGCTGAATTAGAAAAATTTTATAACACCAACCAAATGAATATTGCCGATGACTATGACGGACAAAAAGTATTTTTAGCCCGCAACGCTTGGCATTTAGGCAAAATCAAAGAAGATTTTCCACATTTGGAACTGCACAAAACCCGCGAACAAGTGATTTAATTTGTTCCCTGTTAAGAAATATAAAGCAAACCTTGCGTTTTTGTCAGGTTTGCTTTAATGTTTTAAAATAAATTATCAGTAACCAAAGGAGATAAACTGATGAAATTTGCTGCAGGTTTAATTAAAATTTTCAGCGGCGTTCTTTCCGCATTTGTTTTTGGCGCCTTTTTATATTACACATACCAATATCAAACCACAAAAGATGCCGAGCAAGATGGCGGTGGGGACACGCTCAACCGTGAACGGATTGATGAGATCGAAGGAGAACATGGCCTCGGTACCAGTCAAGGCATAGGTGAGGCAGGTGGCGGTGAGACAGGAAACGAGCAGAGGAAGCAAGGAGGCCATTGTCAGGTCAATCATGAGCACCTCAAGGGTGAAAACCAAACCAGCAATGGGGGCCTTGAATATACCGGCAACGGCAGCCGAGGCTCCACAGCCGATGAGGAGCATCAACGTCTTATGGTCTAAACGACAAATGCGCCCCAAGTCGGAACCTATGGCCGAACCTGTCAAAACAATCGGAGACTCTGCTCCGACTGAACCACCAAAACCAATGGTGATGGCGGAGGCAATGACACTCGTCCAACGGTTGTGCTTCCTGATATGTCCCTGTCGGCGTGAGATGGCATAGAGGATTTTTGTCACACCATGGCCGATATTGTCTCGAACAATATACTTGATAAACAAGGCTGTCAAAAGTATACCGATAATCGGGTACACCAAAAACAACCAGTTACTGCTCGTTACGTCAAACTGCGAAGTCAGTATGTGCTCTATCTGATGGATGAGCCACTTCAGCAATTGTGCGGCGATGGCTGCACCGATGCCGACGATAAAACTCAGCAGGAGGATGAACTGGCGCGGGCTAAGCCGTTTGTAAAGGTATGAAAAAAACTTGGATGCCACACCTTCTCTGACACTACCCGCTTCCTCTACATCC
>USCF01000099.1 GCA_900553115.1 uncultured Alphaproteobacteria bacterium | reverse complement strand
CCAGCATTTTATAGACAACTTGCAACGAATCGTTTATTTTATCTGCATCTAGCGATAAGGAATTATTTTTTAGACTTTCACACAGTTCATCCATATAGTCTTGATATATCTTTATACCAATTTCATCATCGCCGGTGATAACACCATCAGGGTTCAGCTCTCCTTTTTCATAAAATTCCCGCAATTTATCTTGAAGCCACTTTTTGTGTTCTTCCGTATTAAACAAAAATTCAAGAGTTTGACTGATGCTTTCAACAACATTTTCATCATTTGTTGTTTTGGCATTGGTATCTTCTTCAATTTCAGTTTCATATGCTTGGTTTTCCTGATTTTCAGTAACTTCAGCTTTTACATCATCTTTATCTTCAGCCATATGTCATCTCCTCTAAGAACTTTTATTTCTGCTTATTAAAACATATTTTTATTTTTACTGCAATACAAATTTGTCAATTTTGTTTATTTTTTTCTAATTATTAAAATAATCCATTTTTAACAATATCTTGGCCAAACTTTTTTTCTAGTTCATCTAACACTCGACTGACTTTATCATCTTTATATTCCGGCTGAGCAAATAAATTGGGCTGAAAATCCTTGCTGCTGAGCAAATGTTCCAAAGTCACGCCGCTGCTGCGATATAAAATCTCCGGATTATAAATTTTAGGCAGCAGACCTTGCGCCGCCGCAAAAAGTTCTTGTTCACCATTGGTAGGTTGCGTCAATTTCACACTATTTGTATAAATCTGAAAATCTTTGGTTCTCAGCATTATCCCCACGGTTTGACAATAGCAATCTTCTGCCCGCAGTTTTTGACTGGCACTATGCACATGATATTTTAACGAAGCTCGCAGCACGGCCATATCTGAGGTAAATTTGCTCAATGCCGAAGTACTCTGAATCGATTTTGGCAAACTTTGTTCCGTTTTTATTTTGTTGACCAAATGGCCTAGCAATTCATATTTTAAATCAAGTCCGACAATTCCCAAATTTTTACGCACCCAACTATCGCTTTGCGCCACAAATTCGGCACAATTAAAGATTCCGGACATTTTCATCTTTGCCGTATGCTGGCGACCAAAACCGCAAACATCTTCCAATTGAGTTTCTTGCAGCACCTGTGATAAATCCGTTTGATTGATAATATATACTCCACCGCTGCTTTTAGCCTTGTCGCTCGCCAGTTTTGCCAACAATTTGGAAGAGCTGACGCCAATAGAAACCGGAATCCGGCAATCTTGCCAAACTTTTTGCCGAATTGTTTTTGCCAGCTGCATAAAATCTTTATGATAGAGTCTATCAAGACCGTGCATATTTAAATATGCTTCATCAATGGAACAAACCTCAACATCAGGCGTAAAATTTTTGAGGCAAGCCATCACTTTTTGTGAATATTGCTTATACAAACCATTACGGCCGTTGAGATAGCAAACATTTGGAAACTCTTTTTTAGCCATAAAACATGGCTGCCCCATTTTTACACCAACTGTTTTAGCCTCACGCGAACGAGATACCACGCAGCCGTTGCTGCCGGAAACAACGCACACTGCTCTGCCGCACAAAGCCGGATTTTCGGCCTGTTCGCACGAAACAAAAAAACTATCGCAATCTACTAACGCTATTTTTGACATTGACAACACTTTGTTCTATGTTTGTTCAGTATAGACAGAGCATTTTTTCTGTCAATATATATTTTTATTTATCCTGCTGCAAAGCGTAAACAGCTTTCAGACCATCTGCCGCCGCCGAGGTTATACCGCCAGCATAGCCAGCGCCCTCACCGCATGGATACAGCCCTTTAATATTACTTTGCATAGCTTCATCGCGTACTATTCTGACCGGCGATGAACTACGGGTCTCAACTCCGGTCAAAACCGCGTCATAGCAATCAAAACCGTGCAATTTTTTAGCCATTTCCACAATACCTAAACGCAGAGAATCCGCTATTTCTGACGGCAAAACCTGCTTAAATCCGCCTAAAGCCACTCCCGGAAGATAGGTTGGACGCACATCGCCCAATTTTTGCGAAACTTTGCGGCGCAAAAAATCGCCGACCAAAACCGCCGGCGCACGATATGAGCTGTCACCAGCAATAAAAGCATTTTCCTCTAGTTTACGCTGAAAATACATACCAGCCAGCGGACTATTACTGCCAAAATCTTTTTCAGAAACACCAACCAGCAAAGCCGAATTAGCATTTTCGGCCGCACGGGCAAATTCGCTCATACCGTTTGTCACAACACGTCCTTTTTCGGAAGCCGCTGCCACAACCACACCACCGGGACACATACAAAACGTATATACCGAACGTCCGTTTGGTAAATGCACCGCCATTTTATAATCTGCTGCGCCCAAATACGGACTTTCCGCAGCTTTGCCGTATTGCGCCTTATTTATCTGCGTTTGCCTATGTTCTATTCGGGCGCCGACTGAAAACGGTTTTTGCTCCATATGCACTCCGCTATCATACAACATTTCAAAAGTATCGCGCGCACTATGCCCAATAGCCAAAAACAGCTTATTTGCCGGCAATTCATAAGTTGCTTTTTCATCAGTAACTTTAACCGCCACAAGTTTGTCATTTTTGATAACAAGACCTGTCAACTGACTATTAAAACGATATTCTCCGCCTAAAGACAGAATTTTTTGCCGAATGTTTTTGACAACCAAACGCAATTTATCCGTCCCTATATGCGGTTTGGCCAAATAAAGAATTTCCTTAGGCGCTCCGGCGGCGGCAAATTCTTGCAACACTTTAGCTGTAAACTTGTCCTTTTTTATACCGGTCATCAATTTACCATCCGAAAAAGTGCCTGCTCCGCCTTCTCCAAACTGAACGTTGGAATTTATTTTCAGCTCGCCGCCCTGCCAGAACGCCGCCACATCTTTTTGGCGTTGTTCCACCGGCGCGCCGCGCTCTAAAATTATGGGATTTAGTCCGGCTTCTGCCAGTGCCAGACCGGCAAACATACCGGCAGGACCGCTGCCAACCACAATCGGCCGCACGCCGTCACTTTTTATATTAAAGGTAAGTTTTTCTACCTCTGGCAGCTGCTCAATATCTTTGTCACGCATTGTTGAAGCCGAATTGCAATCCACACTATAAACAAAATGCACATTATTTTTGTTGCGCGCATCAACCGATTTTTTTGATACGGTAAAATCTTGGAGTTCTGTTTCATTCACTCCTAGTTTTTGTGCGGCTTTTTGTTTCAACTGCTGCTCGTTTGCGTTCAGCGGCATAGAAATATTGTTAATGCGTAACATAATATCCCCCTTTGTTAGGGGGTATATTACACAAAAAACATAAATTTGCAATTATTCTTTGTCGTCTTCAATATTATCATTGTGTAAAATCTGCCACAAAGGTTTGCGGTACATCCACAGGTTTATGACGCCAAGCACCACCGACATAGAACCGAAAATATATAAAAGATAGTACCAATTCAAGTTATCCGCCGACATCATCACATCTTGATTGGTCACACGTAAAAAACCTATTGCCACCGCCGTCACCGCAAACGCGGCGATAAAAGCCAGTGTCCATATCCGGTGTACCACGTTTTTATTGACCATAGCAGCGGTGATTAAATAAATAAAAACAAGCGATATAAGCAAATATAATTCCATGAGTTTTCTCCTTGCTGTGAAGATAGTAGATATTAAAAAAATTTCAATAGTTGAGAATAATTTGCAAAAAATTAAAAAAGTTATTGACTAGAGTAAAAACATAAGCTAAAAGTATGTCGTTATCACTTATGGAGCGTTGGCAGAGTGGTAATGCAGCGGATTGCTAATCCGTCATCCCCTTAAAAGGATGCACAGGTTCGAGTCCTGTACGCTCCGCCAATAAAACCCCATGGGGCTTGTCCCTGTGGGGTTTTATTGTGTGGTAAAAGCGGTAGGGCTCGAACCGTAAGGCGCGCTAAGGAAAAAAAATACTCAACGCACAAAAAATCCCCGGCTTAATGGTATTAAGGCAGGGATTTTTTCATTGTAATTTAATACACAAACTTTACTTTCCAGGTATAAGGTGATTTTTCTTTCGGCTCAAAATAATAGCCGTCAACCTTGTTCCCCTTAACAATTATACGCCAACGTCCACATACTGTGCTTGTAATCTCCAAAATCGGCTTCTTGTCTACAGACCAAACGGATTTTGAGACGTAACGACCATTGATAGACATTGAACTAGCTCTATGCCCAACTCGTCTATCACTGGGAACATTTAAAGAAATAACTTTGTTTTCTTCTAATGCGTTTAATTCAATTTTCGGTACCATAACACAATAATTTGGTTAAACAAAATAATATAATCAATGCAATTGGTATAACCAGTATCGTCACAAAAGTAAAGCCTTTTTAATGCTTTTTAAAAATATTATTTTTTTGAGGCTAACGCTCGATATTTTTAGATTTTTTCATCATTAGCAACTTTTTTCTGTTTCGTACGACTTTAGTCGACATATTCTTTTTTTATCCAACTCATCAAAATATTGACAATATAAGTTTGCTCTGCTTCGGTCAGCCAGTGATTTGCATCTATATGATGCCATTTATACAAACATTGCCGGCAGCAACAAGCGCAGGCGTGCTGCGCCACAAACACCGGATGTCCGCGCATGGGCGTTTGTTTACCGTCATTTTTAAGCAACCTAGCCGGAGGTGATAAACGTTTTTTCACAAAGTCGGCCGCATGACGGCGAATTGTTTCTAAACCTTTTTCTTTTATATATGCCCTATCTTTTTCTGACAGATAAAAACTGCTGCGGAACTTGGATTTTGCTAACTTTGCAAATAGTTCATCACACATTTTCGACCATAATTTTTGAAGCGTAGCGATTTTTATAATTTACAGCAAAAACGCGCGCCAC
>USCF01000098.1 GCA_900553115.1 uncultured Alphaproteobacteria bacterium | reverse complement strand
AATTAAACTTTTTAAGCTTATGGCAAAGAAAGAACAGCACGCCCAGAAAAACTCTAAAAAAGAGAAAGGCGCATTTAAGAAAAATGGTGGCAAATCGGCTTATCAGCAGGATAAGGCAAAAGTGACGAAGAAACGTAAACCTCGTTCCGTAGCGGTAGATGAACCGACTGCCTCATAACAATTTTTATGCTCGTCGCACCCTTTGAAATGTCTTTTGATATTTCTGGGGTGCTTTTTTGTTACAAAAATATGACAAAATATAAATTGTAAAACTAGTTATTGCCAAAAGAGATAAGTTTTGCTACACTTATAAAATAAGTAGTATAAAAATTGGAGGTGCATCATGGCTGCTTTTGAAAGTAGCAAAATTTATGGAGCTGCTAAAGTAACTTATGATGCGGTTCAAATGTTTAAATCAGTAGCGTCAAAAATATATGATTCGGCAATAAATTCATATACAGGAAACGCTATTGAAAATAAGCGGGCTGTACGCTCGGCAATGCGTTCGGTAAAAGAGGGATTAAAATCTTTTAATAACTATCTTTCAAACAAAACAGAAGATTTAATTTTTGACGGGAAAGAAAAACTAGGTCAATTACGAGATTGGGGTAATGATAAAAAAGACACTCTTCATTATTATTTGCTGGAAGGTCAAAAGAGGGGGAAAGATTTATTAGATACAGCGCATTATAATTTGCTGGTTGCCGGTGATAAAGTTAAACCTCTGAAAGATTTGTCGCTTAAAAGTTTTAAGTCTTTGCAGACAGTTGGTAAGGCAGGATTAAACGGCGCGGCGATGGTTGCCGGTTTGAGCGGAATAGTAGCGGTAAAGAGTTATCAAGCGGCCGCAAAAGTTGTTGGTAAACAGTGCCAATCCTTTATGAATAGCGCTAAGTCAGTGATGAACAGAACCAGCGCCAGAAAAAGATTGGCCTTGCGAAATATGCGGCAGACTTTGAACAATGTTGGTTCATCTATCAGCAATTGGTTTAGTTCTAAAAAAGAAAAAATGAATTCTGGCTGGGAAACAATAAAAACGAAGACTGCCGCAAAAGTTTTTGCTCCGGCGGTCAAAATGTTTAATAAAACCGCAAAGAATTTGCAAACAGTTGGTAAGGCCGGATTAAACGGCGCTGCGATGGTTGCAGGTTTGACTGGAATGGCCGCGGTAAAAGCTCATAAGGCAGTTGAAAAAGCTGTTATCAAACAGTACCAATCCTTTATGAATGGTGCTAAGTCGGTGATGAATAGAGCCAGCGCTAGAAAAAGATTGGCTGTGCGAAATATGAATAACACCTTGCAACAATATAAAGGTTTGTTTGGTAAATATAAAGAAACCGCGCGTCGAGCCGTGAAAGATATGTACCAAACAAAGAAAGGACAGCTTAAGATAGGTTTGGCAATAACCAAGAGTAAAGTTAAAAACTCTAAAGTGGTGCAATCGGTTAAAGATTTCAAAAATAAGACAAACGCCGCTATAAATAATGGTATGTTTATGGCCGGATTAGCTAAAGAAGCGGCGAAAAATAAATTGAACACGGTTAAAAAGCTTGCCGGCGCGCAATATGACGCGTTTAAGCAAGGCGCACAGGTTAAAATGGAAAAAGCCAGCGCTCTGAAGAGATTGGGCAAGATGAAAGTCAGCAGCGCATTAAAACAATTCAGCCAATATAAAGATCAAGCCGGTAAATCTATAACAGGTTGGTTCAACACAAAAAAAGGACGGTTAAATAGTGGCTTAGAAAGTGTAAAAGCTGCCTATGTGACAAAGGTGCAAGCGCCGGCGGCTAAAGCATTTAATAAAACAGCTAAAAATTTACAGATTTTTGGTAAGGCCGGTTTGAATGGTGCTGCCTTGGTTGGCGGTTTCGCAATGGCTGGAACGGCAAAAGTTTATGAAAGCGGTGCCAAATTTGTTGAAGGTAAGTATAATTCTGCTAAAGATACCGTAAACAAAGTGACATCATGGGGTAAAGAGCAAACAACTGAGTTTAAAAATCAAGCAAAAGAGGTTTATGGCAATAGTTGCAAAAAAGTTGGCGGATTGTTTAATTCTGTTTCTGCCAAATTAAAAGAAACTAAAAATAAAGCTAGTAATCAAACTAAAGGCTTCTTTAACAAACTTGGCGGTAAGATTTCTACCGAAATGCAAATAGCTAAAAGTAAGGTTAAAAACTCCAAGGTAGTGGCATCAGCCAGAGAATTTGCAGATAAGACAAATACCGCGATTAATACCGGAATGGCTATGGCAGGTGTGGCTCACGCTGCGGCTAAAAAGCAATGGAATAGCGTCAAAAAGGTTACTAACGAAAAAGCAACCGAGTTTATTAACGGCGCCAACAGCAGAATTATGGGCGGTTTGAATATGGCTAATAATGTGGTTAATAACATAGTTAATGGCGGTAAAGAAACCTTAACTTCTGTTGGTCAGACTTTGAGTTCTGCTAAACAGGGTATAAACCAAGGAATAACCGTGGCTAAGCAGGCGATTAAAGAACAGGCGAGAGGAAACACAGCTTCTTGGTATAGATTAGGTCAGATGCAAGGTCGAAGCTAGTACAGTGATTTGACTAATAAAAATTAAATTAACATTATTTAGGAGAAAATATTATGAGTTTAGAAAAAGAATGGGTTGAAGACTTCGAAATTTTGGAAAATAACGGAGTTATTGGTATAAATATGCAGCTTAAAGATGAGCCTATTGACACCGCAGCCTTGGTTTATGACGGTCGCAATAGTGCAATTTTGATTCGTAATGATAAAAAGGCTTATATTTTAACCAATTTAATCCATGAGGTTAGAGATAAAATCGCAAATTCTAAAGAAGTGTTGATTATTGAATCTGATGGCGAAGAAGTAGTAAATTCATATACTTGCATGGTAAATATGGTTCCGGAAATTCCGGTTGAGGACACTATTCCGGAAACTTTAGGTGAAATGCTGGAAAACATCAAAGAAGCTTTTGGCGAAGAAGGCTGTGCTGCTTTGGCTCGCAAGTTTTGGGGAATTAAATAGTTTAGGTAATAATTATGGCTAACAAATTAGATGTTGAAACCCTTAATCGTTTACGAGGAATTGGCGGTAGTAGGGCTGAAACGGCTGAAAAAGATGAGCTGGCTGAAAAAAATGAGCCGCAGAAAACACCGTCTAAACCTGTCGACTCCGAAAAAACTGCGGCGCTGAACAATTTTTTAAACAGTGTGCCTGATAATCCTGTTCCGGATTCTGAACGAAAGTATACGACTAAAGATTTAGATGATTTCTTGGATAATTTTATTAAAAATCATTCCAGTCAGTCGTAGATGAAAAATCATTGACAAAAATGCTTAAAAAGCGTAAAAATAAAGCTAGAGTTTTATAATTTTTTGTATAATTTTAGCTTTATTTTTATGGAATATGCTGAAGCAAAAGCTTGGGTTTGTAAGATGCTTGAAGTAGATGAACCCTTGAGTGTAGAAATTCAGTCTTTGAAAAATCCAGACGACGAAAAATTTTCCGATTATCTCGATTCGATGGATTTTATGGTTCTTGATTATGAACTGTTGCAGCAATTTCCGCCGTATCAGCAAAGAGAACCTTTTAGCAAGGACAATACATTGCGCGATGTTTGCAATTTTATTGCCGAAAATGCTCCAAAAAAGCCGCTTGAATAATCAAGCGGCTTTTGCTGTTTGTTAAAATTTATTATTTTTGGGTGTCAGACAAAACTTTCAATGAAATTATTTTATCAGGATTTATGACCGTGCCATTATCGGCGCTGCTGCCTTTTTTGATGTGGTCAACAAATTCCATGCCAGAAATAACTTGTCCCCAAACTGTGTATTGGCCGTCTAAGAAACCGGCATCAGCAAAACAAATAAAAAATTGACTGTCGGCAGAATCAGGTGAGGCAGCTCGTGCCATAGAAACTGTTCCGCGGCCGTGATGTTTATGATTAAATTCGGCTTTTAAGTTTTTACCGCTTCCGCCGCGCCCTGTGCCGGTAGGGTCACCGGTTTGCGCCATAAATCCATCTATTACGCGGTGGAATTTAATGCCGTCATAAAAGCCCTGACGAGTTAATTCTTTAATACGAGCCACGTGGTTTGGTGCCACATCTGGATACATCTCTATCAAAACAGTGCCGTCTTTGAGTTGCATAACCAAAGTGTTTTCTGGGTCTTTAACATCGGCAGCCGAGGCTGTGGCGGTAAAACTAAATGCTGCAAGCAGGGCTAAAATAAATTTTTTCATATTTTTCTCCTTTAATATTTATTTTCATCAGCATAAAAAACAGATGTTAAGATTTGGCTAAAAAAGTTCTCTTTCCCGATTCGTTTTTGATAAAAGTCTTTACTTTTTCGGTTGGTACATTTAAGATTGTTCGTAGGCGGGATAAATCCGCTCAGGGCGTGAGAACCCTTTTATATAACCAGTCGTTACAGCATAAACGACTTAAATTTTTTATGCCGATTTCTGCCTGTTAGGCGGATGTCGGCTGAATAAGGCTATGCGCCCAATAGGCCGAGCCGTTTGGTTATATACGGTTTCTCAACATCCGCCCGCTTTTGACAGCGGGTTTTGTTTTATGCTACAATTTAAGGAGGTTTATAAATATGCGTAAGAATAGTTTGAAAAAAGGTTTTAGCTTTTGCTTTTTTGCCTTTGCTTTCAATGTCATGCTTGAGCATAAACAAAAGGAACTGCCTCAAGTGTCTAAGAATATAAAGTCAATATTATTGAAAAACTCACATGCGATAGGTAATTGTGTCGGCCGCAGTATGATAGAAATGCTTGGCGTGTTGGCGATTATTGCTGTTCTTACTGTCGGCGGTATTGCCGGCTATTCCAAAGCGATGGAAAAATTACAAATAAATAGAACTATTAGCGAATACAATGCTATGCTTGTAAATG
>USCF01000097.1 GCA_900553115.1 uncultured Alphaproteobacteria bacterium | reverse complement strand
AGATATGCTTTTAAACAACAATCTGGTATTTTCATCTTCTTCCGACAGTTGCAACATCGCACCGCGGATTTTGCTGCGCTATATTAACGGAATAGACAGCACCGACATCTTACTTTCTGCGCCATGCCACTCGCTAACATTTTTTCATGGCCGAGATATTTCAACATTAAACGCAGCTCCAGGAAAAAATATTGTAGAACAAATAGTTACAACCTATTCTTCGTTGGGAGAAAAATTCTTATCGCCTGCGCTGCTGGGACAGATGGTTCCAAACGGACAAGTCTTAACCCAAGACCAAAAAGAAATTGTGCGAAAAATCGACACCAGCTCTTCACCTAAAAAATGGTCTAACAAACCGGCACAAACCAAAGAAGACACCGAAACAGCACCTCAACCTGTTCGCAAAGGCTGGAATAAATTAAAATAATTTTGCGTTTAAGGAAAAAAGCTGTTGATTATTCTTTCGTATGCTTGATATCCTAGCAACAATTTTATATGTATGTAAAGAGTTAAAAAGTTTTGAAAAGAGTTTGAAAAGTGAACAAAGGTTCTAAGCTAAAGAATGCCATTTTATATGCAACTTCATTGTATGAAGGGGCTGAGCAGTGCAATAAGCTAAACGAAACTTACAATGACGTTAAGGCTCTGCGCAATATTTTGGCGGAGGGCGTAAAAGATTTTGACTTACTCAATAATCCGATTTGGCCTCTTGATGTTAAAGAAAAACTAATTGATACCGTGGCAGAAAAAATGAGTTTCAGCCAACCGATGATCAATTTGTTAAAAATTTTGGTTGAAAATCGCCGATTTGGTGAATTGGAGCAAATATTGCTGCAATTCAAAGAAGTTTATAACAACAAGCATAATATTGCAGAAATTAATGTTGAAACCGTTGTCGACTTGACAGAGAAACAAGATAAAAAATTAAAGCAAAAACTGAAAGATCTTTTCAAAAAAGACATTGTCGTGAATTATATTACAAACCCGCAAATTTTGGGCGGTTTGGTTATTCAATGCGGCACGGTGCTGATTGATAGTTCGGTCAAGCATCAATTAGACAGTTTAGAACAACTGATGAAAGGGACAAAATAGATGTCTGTACAGGCAAGCGAAATATCTTCAATATTAAAAGAAAAAATCGCTGATTTCGACTTATCTACTGATATGTCTGAAGTTGGGCGGGTTCTTTCTGTGGGCGATGGTATCGCTCATGTTTACGGGTTAGATAAGGTTCAGCTAAATGAAATGGTTGAATTCTCTAACGGCGTAAAAGGAATGGCCTTAAACTTGGAAGAAGATGGCGTCAGCGTGGTGCTGTTTGGCTCCGATGAAGGAATTAAAGAAGGCGACACCGTAAAAAGAACGGATAAAATTGTTAGTGTTCCGGTTGGAAAAGCTTTGTTAGGCCGTGTGGTTGACGCTTTGGGCAACCCGATTGACGGCATGGGGAGCATAAAAGCCGAGCAATATAGCAACGCTGAAGTTAAAGCTCCGGGCATTATTCCGAGAAAAAGCGTGCATGAACCTGTACAAACCGGATTGAAAGCTATTGATTCGCTTATTCCTATTGGACGCGGTCAACGTGAGTTGATTATTGGCGACCGTCAAACCGGTAAAACTTCTATTATTGTTGATACAATCATCAATCAAAAACGCACTAACGACATGGCAAAAAATGACAGCGAAAAACTGTTTTGCATTTATGTTGCCGTTGGTCAAAAACGCTCTTCGGTAGCACAGGTGGTAAAAACTTTGCGCGACTATGGCGCTATGGATTATACCATTGTGGTTGCAGCCACTGCTTCGGAAGCAGCTCCATTGCAATTTATTGCCCCTTACGCCGGAACAGCTATGGGTGAATATTTCCGTGACAACGGCATGCATGCGGTTATCTTTTATGACGACCTGTCTAAACAAGCCACTGCTTATCGTCAAATGTCGCTGCTGATTAGACGTCCACCTGGACGTGAGGCTTATCCTGGCGACGTGTTCTATTTGCACTCTCGTTTGCTGGAACGCGCGGCAAAAATGAGTGAAAAATACGGTTCTGGCTCATTAACGGCTATGCCGGTTATTGAAACTCAAGCCGGTGACGTGTCTGCTTATATTCCGACAAACGTGATTTCTATTACCGATGGTCAAATCTTTTTGGAAACAGGTTTGTTCTACCAAGGCGTACGACCTGCTGTAAACGTTGGTATTTCAGTTTCTCGTGTGGGTTCTGCCGCACAAATCAAAGCAATGAAACAAGTTGCCGGAACCATGAAACTGGATTTGGCTCAATATCGTGAAATGGCTGCGTTTGCGCAATTTTCGGCCGATTTGGATAAATCTACCCGCCGTTTGCTGGACAAAGGTTCTAAATTGACTGAATTGCTGAAACAGCCTGTACATGAGCCTATGGCCACCGAAGAAGAAGTTGCTTCTATTTTCTCTGGCGTTAGAGGGTATTTGAGCAAAATTGAAGTAGCAGATATCAAAACTTTTGAGCATGAAAGCTTAAAAGAACTGCGCGCCAGCCATCCGGAATATCTTGAGGAAATTCGCGAGAAAAAAATTATTTCTCCGGAATTAGAAACAAAATTGGGCGAATTTTATGAACAATTTGCCACAGATTTTTTAGCTAAACAAGAAAAGGCGGCGTAAATGGCAGGCTTAAAAGAATTACGGACACGCATTGAAGCCATCAAATCTACGCAGAAAATTACATCTGCTATGAAAATGGTGGCTGCTTCGCGCCTGCGCCGGGTTCAAATTCTGGTTGACAAGAATCAGGATTACGCCGAAAATTTACGGCGTTCTGCTTTACGAGTTTTAACAGAAATAGAGCAAGACGAGCAAGAAAAAGGCGTTTGCTATGCCCGTCCTGCTCTGTTGCAAAAAAATTCCAATGAAAAGAATTATGAACTTTATGTTTTTTCTTCTGACCGCGGATTGTGCGGAGCTTATAACAGCAATGTGGCTAAAAAAGCCATTGAACGCATCAAAGAACTGCGCCGTCAGAAAAAAAACATAAAAGTCATTTGCATTGGCAAAAAGGCTCATGATGTTTTGAAACGCACATTCAGCGATTTGGATATGACCTTGTCAAACAACCTAAGCAAAGACGCTTCTTATCCCGAAGCGGCTACACGTTTGGCCAAGCATATTTTACAGCGTTTTAAAAATCATGATTTTGATGTGTGCGAATTGATACACGCGCATTTTGAATCGGCTATCAGCCGTACCTTTGAAGCAGAACAAGTATGCCCGCTGCAGCTAAAGCATAATAATGAAGCTATCGAAAATATAAATCGTTCCGGTGACGCGTTTTATGATTATATGCCTGATAAATCGACAATTTTGGAACAAATTGTGCCGATTATTTTTGAGGACACCGTTTTTCAGGCATTGGTCAATTCGGCCGCTTCGGAACACGGCGCGCGCATGACGTCTATGGATAATGCCACCCGCAACGCCAAACAGATGATTAGCGACTTGACTTTAAGATATAACAGCCTGCGCCAATCGGCAATTACTACAGAACTGATTGAAATTATCGCTGGCGCCGATGCCGTTTAGAACAAGGAGATATGAATGATAAAAGAAGAAAAAACCGCAAATAAATCTCTCAAAACCGGACATATTTATCAGGTTTTGGGTGCGGTTGTCGATGTAAAATTTGACAATGAAGCCGACTTGCCGGATATTTATACTGCATTGGAATGCGATAATCATGGCAAACGTTTGGTTTTGGAGGTTGAACAGCACCTTGGCGAATGCGTTGTAAGATGTATCGCTTTGGATACCACCGATGGTTTGGTTCGCGGCTTGGAAGTTGTTAATACCGGCGAACCGATTAAAGTTCCGGTTGGACCTGAGTTGCTGGGACGTATTATTAACGTAATCGGCGAACCGGTTGACGAACGCGGTCCGATTGCCAGCAAAAACTATAAACCTATTCACCGTGAAGCTCCGTCTTTTACAGACCAATCTACCAAAGAAGAAATTTTGGTTACGGGTATTAAAGTTATCGATTTGCTGGAACCATACAGCAAAGGCGGTAAAATCGGTTTGTTCGGCGGCGCCGGCGTGGGTAAAACCGTGCTGATTATGGAATTGATTAATAACATTGCCAAAGGTCACGGCGGCTACTCGGTATTTACCGGTGTGGGCGAACGTACTCGTGAAGGTAACGATTTGTATAATGAAATGACAGAATCCGGCGTTATCGACCTTAAAGGCGACAAGTCTAAAACCGTGCTGGTTTATGGTCAAATGAATGAACCACCAGGAGCTCGTGCACGTGTTGCTTTGACAGGTTTGACACAAGCCGAATATTTCCGTGACCAAGAACACCAAGACGTGTTGTTGTTTATTGATAATATTTTCCGCTTTACGCAAGCAGGTTCTGAGGTTTCTGCTTTGTTGGGACGCATTCCGTCAGCCGTGGGCTATCAGCCGACTTTGGGTACGGATATGGGTGCTATGCAGGAACGTATTACATCAACTAAAGACGGTTCTATCACTTCTGTGCAAGCGGTTTATGTGCCGGCCGATGACTTGACCGACCCTGCTCCGGCTACAACTTTTGCGCACTTAGATGCCACAACCGTGCTGTCGCGTAAAATTTCTGAACAAGCTATTTTCCCAGCCGTTGATCCGCTCGATTCGACCAGCCGCGCTTTGAGTCCGGATATTGTGGGTGAAGAGCACTACAATGTTGCTCGCCGCGTGCAAGAAATTTTGCAAAAATATAACTCTCTGCAAGACATTATCGCTATTTTGGGTATGGATGAACTTTCGGAAGAAGACAGAATCGTGGTTTCGCGCGCTCGTAAAATTCAACGTTTCTTGTCACAACCATTCCATGTGGCCGAAGTGTTTACCGGTTTGAAAGGCGTGTTTGTAGAAATGGAAGACACTATTAAGGGTTTTAAAGGTATTTTGGACGGCGAATACGACGACCTGCCTGAAGCAGCCTTT
>USCF01000096.1 GCA_900553115.1 uncultured Alphaproteobacteria bacterium | reverse complement strand
TGCTAAATGTTTTTCATTTGACTATAATAGGGTTTGTAAAATTTATTATTTAGTAATTATTAAATTCTTTAAAGATGAAGAAGCTTAAATTTATTGTTGTTCTGACGTTAGGTCTGGTTTGTGCTGCTCTGGCTTATGTTTATCCTAGCCAAAGCACTATTCAGCGTAATCACATTGAAAACACTTCGTTGTTTTGGGTTTCTAAGCAAGAAAATCAAAACGGTAAGCCGGTCAAACTATATCGTTTAATGGCTGGTGACGATGTGGTGCTGGTTGATTGGGTGCAAGATAATTTGGACAATCCGTTTTGCAATTGCCGCGGTCTGGTTTTTGTGGGCAAACGGCGAGGGCAAATGGAATTGTTTGATTGTCGATTTGGCGAGCCGGTTCAGGTTTTGAGTGCTGAATATTTGGCTAAAAACGGCTATGTCCTAGATGAATTGCGTCCGCGCTACGATGATGACAACTTAGTTGTAATCAACTTGCACAAAAAAGGCGTTGACGGGTTTATGGGCAAACAAACTTGGATCTACAATCTGAAATCAGAAAAACTGTCATCTTCTATCAACTGAGATATGGCTCCGATTATTTAACGGTCGGAGCCATATTTATAATCTATCTGCCATAATTGAGGCGGTTTAGGTTTTGCAAGGTGATGGTCCGAGCTAAATCATGCTCAAAATATTTGTTTCCGGCTTCTATACAATCATCGCAAATAGGCGCTAAATCATTTTGTTTCATAGCCAAACGCATTTGCGTCACATCTCTAAAGTCGCCATTGGCACGTTGCTGCATAATGCAGGATTCATCAAGACAATGAGTGCCAAGATTTTCTTCCGAATTTCTGCGATTAGAAGGCGTAAGCCCGATAACGTGACCAAATTCGTGCATCAAAACAGTTTTGAATTCTTCTTGTTTCAGATATCCGTTTTCATCTAAAAAACGCGCTGTTGACACAACGCAAAAACCATTTTCGCTACCCATACCCAAAGCATAGTTGAGCAAGGTGTTGTCGCTTTGTCGGGCGTATAAATCGTGTTTTACCAACAAAATTGAAAGCTGAGGAATTTTTTGGCGATACGGGTCATTTGCTAAATCGTTCATTAGTGTGTTCAGGCAAATTTGTCCGCGTTCATACCGGTTATCTAATTTAGCTTGCAGTTTAGCTCGTTCAATATACCATCTGACGCTTTCATATGGTTCTAAAAAAGTTTGTCCGTTACGAATGGCCAGCGCATTATCGCTTTGCCAATTTTTCAAATTACTTACCGGATACATTTTTTCATATTTAGGAAAACAAGCCATCACTTCTGAAACCCCTTGAACTGCCAAAGGTGTAACAGCTTCAAGACCATTTTCACAAGTTATGTAGATATCGCGTACTTTCAAAACAATCTTCTTTCGTAAAGTTCTCTTGGTAATTGTAGCAAAAATATTTTGTCAAAGCAAATGCTTTGTGAAAAATGTTTTGTGTTCTTGCCTTTTAAGAAGATGAGTGTTAAAAAGAAGCAAATGTAAAAAATGGAGAAAAATATGAAAAAGATTATTTTAACCGGCGACCGTCCGACCGGAAAGCTGCATGTTGGGCATTATGTCGGCTCTTTGAGCGAGCGTGTCAAGCTGCAAAATTCAGGAATTTATGATGAAATCAATATTATGATTGCTGATGCGCAGGCTTTAACCGACAATGCTGAACACCCAGAAAAAGTGCGCCAAAATATTATGCAAGTTGCGTTAGACTATTTGGCTTGCGGCATTGATCCAGAAAAGTCGACTATATTTATTCAGTCAATGGTTCCTCAATTAACTGAGCTGTCGTTTTATTATCAAAATTTGGTGACAGTTTCTCGTTTGCAGCGTAATCCGACAGTCAAAACTGAAATTCAGATGAGAAATTTTGAAACCAGCATTCCGGTGGGCTTTTTTTGCTACCCTATAAGCCAAGCCGCCGATATCACCGCGTTTAAGGCTACCGATGTTCCGGCCGGTGAAGATCAGGAACCTATGTTGGAACAATGTCGGGAAATTGTGAATAAATTTAACAATATATACGGAGAAACATTGGTTGAGCCAAAAATTGTATTGCCGTCAAACAAGGCGTGCCTGCGTTTGCCGGGGATAGACGGCAAAGCTAAAATGAGCAAATCTTTGGGTAACTGCATTTATTTGTCAGATGAAGCCGAAGATATCCGCAAAAAAGTTATGTCAATGTTTACTGATCCTAACCATTTGCGCGTAGAAGACCCAGGGCAGGTAGAGGGTAATCCGGTATTCATTTATTTGGACGCTTTCAGCAAGCCGGAACATTTTGCCGAATTTTTGCCTGAATATCAAAATTTAGATGAGTTGAAAGCTCATTATAAACGCGGAGGTTTGGCCGATGTAAAGGTTAAAAAGTTTTTGAATAATGTTTTGCAAGCAGAATTAGGTCCGATTCGCGAACGTCGTAAGATTTGGGAGCAAAAAATGCCTGAAGTTGTAGAAATTTTGAGACAAGGCAGCGCGGCGGCCGAAGCCAAAGCTGCAGCAACATTGGAAGATGTGCGCAAAGCTATGAAAATTAATTATTTTGATGGCGGTAATTTAATCTAAAACTTTAGCGGCTTAAAAAATATCCCCGTTACTTGTTTGTAACGGGGATATTTGCATAATGAAATTATTTTTCATCAACAACTGGTTTAATGTGCCATATTCGGTCAGCATATTCCATAACCGCGCGGTCGCTGGAAAAATTGCCGATGCGGGCAACGTTAAGCAGTGCTTCTTTAGCCCACTTTTCTTTGTTGTTATAGTCGCGTTCTGCCTGATGTACAGCATTGTTAAACGCTTCCATATCTGCTAAAATAAAGTAATAGTCGCTGCCGAGCAAAGTATCAAAAATCGGACGGAACAGCTGCGGATAGTCTTTTTCGCAGAACATACTTGAATTTACAGCATTCAAAATACGTTTGATGTAGTCTGATTTTTCATAAAGTTCACGCGGATTGTAGGTCATGCGTTTGCCGCGTACTTGCTCATCGGTCAAGCCAAACAAATAGAAGTTTTCTTCGCCAACGGCCTCGCGAATTTCAATGTTGGCGCCGTCATAAGTTCCAATGGTCAAAGCTCCGTTTAAGGCAAATTTCATATTGCTGGTGCCGGAGGCTTCAAAACCGGCGGTGGAAACTTGACAGCTGACATCGGCGGCCGGAATTAAATATTCGGCTACCGAAACCTTATAATCAGGAATAAAGACAACTTTCAAAAATTTATTTGAACGTTCGTCATTATTAACCACTTCTGCCACATTATTAATAAGTTTGATGATAAGTTTGGCAAATGTGTATGAAGGTGCGGCCTTACCGGCAAAAATATAAGTCTTAGGTGTAATTGGACGTACATTGTCGCGGGTGATTGCCAAATAGTCGCCGATAATTTGCAAAACAGTCATTAATTGGCGTTTATATTCGTGAATGCGTTTAGCGTGTACAATATACATGCTGTTTGGATCAACCATAATGCGGGTTGCGCGATATACTTTTTGAGCCAAGCGCTGCTTGTTTTCATTTTTGATTTTCAAAAATTCTTTCAAGAAAGATTTGTCTTCGGAATATTTTTCAATATTTTGCAATTCGTCCAAGTTGGTAATCCACGATGTTCCGATTTTATCAGAAATAAGATTTGCCAAATCGTGGTTGGCGCGCAGCATCCAGCGGCGAGGTGTTACGCCGTTGGTCACATTGGTAAATTTTTCTGGCCACAATTCATAAAATTCCGGCACCAAAGAATGTTTTACCAATTCAGAGTGCAACTTGGCTACACCGTTTATTGAAAACGAGCCGACAATAGAAAGATTTGCCATGCGGATAACCTGATTATCGCCTTCGCCGTCCACAATCGAAACTTTACCCAATTTGTAAGAATCTTCGCCAAAGCGGCTGCGGGCAAATTCCATAAAGCGGCGGTTGATTTCATAAATAATCTGCAAATGGCGCGGTAAAAAGCGGCGGATAATGGAGCTGCTCCATTTTTCCAAGGCTTCTGGCAGCAATGTGTGGTTTGTATAGGCAAAAATTTTGGTGACGATTTCCCAAGAGTCATCCCATTCTTGTCCGTATACGTCCATTAATTGGCGCATCATTTCCACAATTGCCAAAGCAGGGTGGGTGTCGTTTAGTTGAATGCAGACATAATCCGGCATTTTTTTAAAATCATTGCTTTTTTCCATAAAGCGGCGAATAATATCTTGAATAGCGCAAGAAACAAAGAAATATTGCTGAGTTAAACGCAATTCTTTACCCTGTTCAATGTTGTCGGACGGATACAAAACTTTAGAAATTGTTTCAGTGCGGATTTTATCGCGTACGGCTTCAATGTAACCGCCGTTGTTAAATATGTTTAAATCTAGCTCATCATCGGTTTTGGCTGAGAATAAACGCAGGTAATTTACAGATTTTCCATTATAGCCGACAACCGGAAAATCGTATGGAACGCCGTATAAAGTATGAGTGTTAGTCCAAACATAGCTTACTTTGCCATCTGGTTTGTTATACATTTCTACATTACCGCCAATAGGAATCGTCACAGTGCGGTCGGCGCGGGCAAACTGCCATGGAGAGTCTTCTCCCAGCCAGTTATCTGCCTGTTCAACTTGATAGCCGTTTTCAAATTTTTGTTTGAACAAACCATATTCATAGTCGATACCGTAACCAAACCCCGGAATGCCCAAAGAAGCCATTGAATCCAAATAGCAGGCTGCCAAGCGTCCCAAGCCGCCGTTTCCAAGAGCAGGGTCGTATTCGGCGTCAAAAATATCACTTAAAGCAAAGTCAGGAAAACCTTCGATTTTTATATCTTTTAAAATATCGTATAAACCCAGATTGTAAAGGTTATTTTCCAATGAACGTCCGATTAAATATTCAATAGATAAGTAGTAGATGCGTTTGGTACCGTGTTCATTGTAGCGGGCAATTGTGTCATACATTCTGTCCATAGCAAATTCACGCACAGCCAGA
>USCF01000095.1 GCA_900553115.1 uncultured Alphaproteobacteria bacterium | reverse complement strand
ACAAAAAAATCGAGATCATGGAAAAGGCCTATGACTGTTATGCCGAGCACGGACTGAACGGCGTGGGCGTAAAAGCAGTGGCAGAAGCGTGCGGCTGCAATGTTGCCACACTCTATCAGTACTTTGAAAATCTGGATGATCTGATCATTCAGTCCACTGCCTACTGTATGACCAAGGTGGAGGATGACTTCATGGCTCTGGCCCCCACCGATCCGGAGGACGCCATACGATTCATTGAACAGATCCCCTACTGGACCGCCAAAAAGCACGGAAAAAAATACAAAAAATAAAAGAACAAAAAAAGGATATAGATACATATATTACAAAAAAATCAAAAATTGCTGGAGATTTATTTAATCTTTCGCTTGAAAAACATTGTTTAAGTTCTTCTAATGAAAAGATTTCTTGCTCTGTTCCAGGGTTCCATCCAAGCAAGGCGATATAGTTCAAAATTGCTTCCGGCAAATAGCCTTTAGCCACCAAATCTTGGAAAGAAGCATCGCCGTTGCGTTTGCTTAATTTGTGCTGAGCGTCTTTCATAACCGGCGGAACGTGAACATAAATCGGAGGTGTCCAGCCAAACGCTTCATAAATCAGGTTATATTTAGGGGTGGAAGAAATATATTCATTGCCGCGCACAACGTGAGTTATCTGCATTAAATGGTCGTCTACCACATTGGCAAAGTTATAAGTCGGCAGACCGTCAGATTTTAGCAGAACGCCTTCGTCAAGCTCGTCATAATCAATTTCAATATCACCGTATACTACATCGTGAAAAACCGAAGTGCCTTTTTTATTAATGGTTTGGCGAATGGTGTATGGTTCGCCGGCGGCAACTCGCTTTTTAGCTTCTTCCAAAGAGATTTTTAAGCATGGGTCTTTGAATTTTATATGTGCTTCAGGTGTGTCTTCATCAACTTCTTCTGTTTCTTCTTTTTGTGCACAAAAACAATAGTGTGCACCGCCAAGTTCAACCAATTTGTGAGCATATTTTTGATAGATATTACGACGTTCTGATTGTACGTAGGGACCAAATTCACCGCCGATATCCGGACCTTCGTCCCAGTTCATACCTACACGTTTTAAGGTTTTGAAAATTATATCGGTTGCGCCTTCGACATAGCGTTTTTGGTCAGTGTCTTCAATACGCAAAATAAAATCTCCGCCGGCAGATTTAGCAATTAAATATTCATATAAAGCCGTGCGCAGGTTGCCGATGTGCATATATCCGGTCGGGCTTGGCGCAAATCTGGTTCTGTTTTTCATAGTTGTAACAATCCTTTAAATGCATTTTTTATTAATAACTGCCCTTAGAATAGACCAAAATTTGCGTATTGCAAGAGTTTTATCGAGTTTTATCCTCAATCAATTGGCAGATTGCTCCGACCATATTTTGCGCACCTTGGCAGACATCAAGCATATTGGTGGCAAGCATATAAGCCGGAGTGCTGCAAACCAGATTATCGCGGTCTATGCAAACATCGGAAACGCCGACTTCTTCGTGAATCGCGCCAAGTTCTTCCAGTTTACGGGCTGTATCGCCGCCGGCGCCAAGCGTGAATTTAACGTGTTTGTCGGCCAAAACCAGAGCAATCAAAACCGGAGCGATGCACATTGCGCCGATAACTACTTTGTCTTCCCAGCATTTGCGGATAACCTGCTTTACGCTGGTGTTGATATTGCAAGAAACACCGCGTCCGGCAAAATCACACCAGTTGGTGACAGCGCCAAGCCCACCTGGGAAGATAATGGCGTCATAATCTTTGGTGTTAAATTCTTTCAGGTCCAGAATATTGCCGCGGGCAATACGGGCAGATTCCACCAAAACATTACGTTTTTCATTCATGGCTTGATTGTTTAGATGATTAACCACCGCCGCTTGGTCAATATCCGGTGCAAAGCATTGATAAGTGCAGCCCATATTTTCAATGCAAAGCAGAGCGCATACCGCTTCGTGAATTTCCGAGCCATCGGCGCGTCCGCATCCTGAAAGAACCACGGCAAAATGTAATTTTGTCCCCATTATATACCCCCTTATAAGTTTTGTGTTGATTTATCATAATCAAATAATATAATGCTGTCATACGTAATTTTTTAGGATAAGGCAAGATTTTTTATGGAAGTTAAGTTAACAACATTGAAAAACGGCTTGCGGGTTGCTTCGGTTGAACGTCCGCAGACTGAAACGGTTTCTTTGGGTATTTGGGTAAACACCGGCAGCGCCTGTGAAACGCTGGAAAGAAACGGAATTTCGCATTTTGTAGAACATACGGTATTTAAAGGTACAAAAAAACGTAACTCTTTGCAAATTTCCGAAGATATAGAAAACGTGGGAGGGCAGACCAACGCTTATACTTCGCGCGAGTTTACGGCTTTTTATGCTAAAATGCTTAAAAACGATGTGGAATTGGCCACAGACGTGCTGACTGATTTGATTATGGCGCCGACTTTTGACGCTGCCGAACTGGCAAAAGAAAAAGAAGTTGTAGTGCAGGAAATTAAACAGACTAATGATGATCCAAGCGATATTGTTTATGACTATTTTCAAGAAACAGCCTTTGCTAATCAGGCTCTGGGACGCAGTATTCTTGGTCCGGCGGAAAAAGTCCGCTCATTTAACGCCGATAAACTGCATGATTATATGAAACACAACTACGCCGCTGAAAATATGGTTGTTGCCGCTGTTGGTAATTTGAACCATGATGAATTTGTTAAAATGGTAGAGGATCGAATGTCTGGTTTGCGTGAAAAAACAGACTATGTTAAAGACGCGCAGCATTATACAGGCGGTTCATCTATCAAAACCCGCGATATTGAACAAGCTCAAGTTTTACTTGGCTTTGAAGGAGTGCCGTATAACGATGCTGACTATTATCCGGTAACTGTGCTTTCGACCTTGCTTGGCGGCAGCATGTCATCTCGTTTGTTCCAAGAAATCCGTGAAAAGCGCGGCTTGGTTTATACGGTATACAGTTTTGCCAATGCGCACACCGGCAGCGGTATGTTTGGAATTTACGCCGGTTTGAATGAAGAAGAAATCAAGCAATATGTTCCGGTGGTGGCTGATGAGCTGAAAAAAGTTGTCAATGAATATGTGACTGACAAAGAATTGGAGCGTGTAAAAGTTCAGCTCAAGGCAAGTATGCTGATGGCTTTGGAAAGCTCTTCTTCTACCGCCGAAGTGATTGCCCGTCAGCATCTTTTATATAACCGCGTGATTCCGGTTGAAGAAATTGTGGAAAAAATCAACGCTATCAATAAAGATGATATTCAGCGTGTGGCGCGGCGTTTGTTTGTTAGCAAGCCTACTTATACGCTTTTGGGCAATCTGCATGATTATCCAAGTTATGATATTGTAGAGAAGTATTTGCGTTTTTAAGCGGATTGTGATATTATAAGCCATAAATGCAACAACAGGAGATGCCGCCATGTCAAGAGCTGAAGATATATTTGAAAAGCTGATCTATTTTGGCGAAGACGCGCTTGATGAGTTTATCCGCGAGCGGCAGACAGAAGAGTTGTTTTTGGACTTTAAGCAGGCGGCTTCTACCGGCAAGCATGGTCAGGCGCTGTGCAGTGACGATAGGCGCAATCTTTCTAAGTGTATATCCGGTTTTGGCAATTCGGAAGGCGGAGTGATTATTTGGGGCGTTGAATGTTCCCGCGACTGTGAGGTTGGCGATGTGGCAAAAAGCAAAGTTAAAGTTCACAACGTACACCGCTTTATGAGCTGGGTAGAAAACGCTATCTCCGGCTGCACCATTCCAAGTCACAATAAAGTGCGCAACCACATAATTGCTTGCGATAAAAATGGTGATGGCTATTTGGCAACATATATTCCAAAATCCGATTTGGCTCCGCTGATGACAACAATCGGCAGCCATATTTACATTCGTTCGGGTTCAAACAATGTACCGGCTCCGTATTCGGTGATTGCCGGAATGTTTGGACGCCAACCACAGCCTAATGTGGAACTGATGATAGAAAACCGCAAGCTGGAAATTGTGCAGAATGATGAAGCTGAAATTCTTTATCTGAAAAGTAAAAAAGGCAAGGCGGTGCGCAAATATGTCAAAGTTTCGTTTGATGTATTTTGTAAAAATGAAAGCAATGTGATTGCCAGTGAGCTTTATCTGACTTGCACTACCGAAAATTATGGCGGTGTTAATAATAAAGTACGGTTTTTGGATTATAACCAAATGTATTCTATTCAGGGAATAGCAGGGCATTTGAACCTGATAACTAAGCCGGAATTGCGTTTGCCACCGCGCGGAATTTTGAAGTTTACAAGAATTGAGATAATTTTGTCACCGCTGGTTGACGATGATTTGCTGCTGGATGGTGTTGTTGGGGCAGAGCGCGCCGCGCCGAAATCATTTAGAATAAGCGGGCTGAAAAATAATTTACGCTCATTTGTGGCCAAGGCTTTGCGGACTGATGAAAAAAATAATGAGTGGCTGATTAATGAATTTTTTAACGAGTTTTTACGAAAAGTGGAATAAATGACAGCAAGAGTGGAGATTTTTACGGACGGAGCTTGTTCCGGCAACCCCGGAGTAGGCGGTTGGGGCGCGATTTTACGCTATAAGGATATTGAAAAAGAGTTAAGCGGTGGAGAAGAAAACACTACTAACAATCGTATGGAGCTGATGGCTGTGATTATGGCATTGAGCGCGCTTAAAACCAAGTGCAATATTTCACTTTACACCGACAGTAAATATGTGATGAACGGCATAACCGAATGGCTGGCTAATTGGAAACGCAACAACTGGCAGACGGCAAATAAAAAACAGGCGGTTAAAAACATTGATTTATGGCAGCGCTTGGACGAGCTGACACAACAGCATGAAATTCGCTGGCTGTGGGTAAAAGGACATAACGGTCACCCCGAAAACGAACGCTGTGACGCGCTTGCCCGTGGTGAAGTTGCAAAAATTAAAGAAGAAAAAATAGCGGATAAAGCTTAAAAATGCATTTTAGTTTTTTGAATGTAAAGTTCTTTTGTTGAGAATATGAAAAATATTTATAAAATTTGTGTTCAACCTATTGACATTGATGG
>USCF01000094.1 GCA_900553115.1 uncultured Alphaproteobacteria bacterium | reverse complement strand
ATCAGCCAAGTCTATCAGCTGCCAAAAGAAAAAAGTGAAAAGTCCGAGACGCTTAATGCGATGGCATTTTTAATCAACCGCGAAATTGATGCTAAAATGTGGACACCGAATCTGCCGTTTGTTTTTCCGGCCTATATTTTGGATAATATGCCCAATTTTCAAATAGGTATTATGTCGGCCGTGCGTGGGGCATCGATAACCGTCAAAAATTTTAAACGGCTGACTCCGGCGCAAACAGAACGTATAAAAAAAGCCAATGAATTGCTGCGGTATCCGCCAAATATATGGATTATGTCCCGTAAAGGAACGTTTGGTTTAGCGCCGTCTTCTAACGCTCAATACCGCAAAGCGCGTCGGGAATTGTTGAAAATTAACGATGAACCGCTGGTTTTAGAAGAACAAGAATTTAATTCCTATTTAAGTCATTTGGCAAAGTCTTTGCGTTTTTATGTGCAGAAAAATGATAGTCAGATTATAGAACATTCTTCTCAACTTTGGGATACAAAATCTGATGATGTGTTTTATAAAGCCCATGGATTTGCTTTTGGCGCTTGGCAGATAGCTTTGGCAGCCGGTACTGATTTCAAATCTGTGATTGTGCGGAACAATGTTTATACAGAATGGACTTATCTGATTTCTTCTTTGCAGAAAACTGCTGAATTTAAACCGCTGTATATTCGTAACGGCAAATTGGGCGGATTAACCGGAGCAAATCATTTGATTGTGCAAAATTATTATTTAGAGCGAGCTTTGGTTGCCGTATTGAATATTCAAAACAAATTACAGGAAAATCATGCTGATTAAAATAGAAGATTTACACCCCAAAAATTTAATTAATTTTTATTTACCAAAACCCTTGGTAAAGCCAAATTCGGCTGAAATTTTCACCTCACAAAAAATTAAACAGCCTCAGATTGTCGCCAATATTTTAGCTATAGACGGAGTGGAGCAGTGTTTGCTGACTGATGTTTTAATGAGTGTGCGCTTTACGGATTCGGCAGTTAGAGAAGATGTGCAAGCTCTTGTTTTGGCAGAAATTGATGATTATCTGAACGATAGCGGATATCAGGTTTTGCAAACAACTCAAACCCCTGCTAGTTTGGAATTGCTAGAAGCTTTGGCGGATTCTTTTATCCGTCCCACGCTGAATCGTGATAAGGGAGATATAAAAATAATATCTTATGTAAATAATTGCCTGGAACTGCAATTCACAGGTCATTGCGCCGGTTGCCCCTATGCTCAAAACACTTTGAACAATGTGATAGCCAGCTGTTTTAATCGCTATGTTCCAACCCTGAAAGAAATAAAGATAAAGGAATAAAATGTTTTTACGCTTTTTAACTCTGTTATGTTTTTGCTGTGCGGCGTTTACTGCAGACGCTCGGCTGATTACGGAGAAAAAAGGCGGCGTTTTATATGTCAAATCGGCAACAACTAAAGAAGCGGAAGAACTTTTTAAGCAGTATGACTTTGACGATTTTTCTCAGATAAAAAGCAAATTTCCGCGCATTTATTTTTTACGCTTGCCGACAGATTGGACTGACGTTGCCGACAGCGACGATAAACACCGTACCTTTATTCGGATAATGATTCCTCTAGTGCTAAAAGTCAACGAAGATGTTTTGCGTGAGCGTGCGCAAATATTGGAATTTCAGCAAAAAAGTAGCAATCTTACAAAGTCAGAAGCGGAAAAGTTAGAAAAATTGGCGGAAAAATATGACGCTTTCACTCGTTTAAAAGGTCAACAACGTACAGACTTATTGCTTAAGCAGCTCTTGGAAAAAGTTGATGCGGTTCCGGCGTCATTGTTAATTTCAACCGCCGGAATTTATAGCAATTGGGGAACTTCTCGCCTGGCTATGCAGGCTAATTCTCTATATTTGCGCGAGATTTGGTATAATAACCAAGGGTTAAAGCCTTTGGATGACGCCGAGGCTGACTATCGCTACAAAATGTATGGAACGCTTGAAGAAAGCATTGCCGACCAAGTTTTGAAAATAAACACCGGAATAAATTATAAATATTTATGGACTTCGCGGTCTGACGCACGAAAAATGGATCGTCCTTTATACGGTCCGCAAGTTGCCGCCGTAATGATTGCCGACAGTAATCTTAAAAATATAGCCGGTATGATTGACTACACTTTTTCTTATTATAAAATGCGAAATGTGGATTATAAACCGGAGTTGGAGAATATAAAATGAGTTTAGAAATTTATCCGATTTTGTGTAATGCCGGTTTTATGGATAATTATGCTTATGTTTTGATAGACAGCGAAACTAAAGTCAGTGCGGTAGTTGATGCTGCCGAAGAAAAACCGATTGTTGAATTTTGCCAAAAACAAGATATTATACCGTCATATATTTTAACAACGCATCATCATGAAGATCATACCAATGCTAATTTGGCTTTGAAAAAGCGCTTTAACGCCAAAGTCGTAGGTTCAAAAATTGAAGAAAATTTAATAAGCGGATTAGATATTGCGTTGAATGACGGAGATTTGTTTAAACTTGGAAATTCAGAAGCTGCGGCCATATTGGCGTCAGGACATACTAACGGACATCTGCTGTGGTATTTTTCTAAAGACAAAGCTATTTTTACCGGCGATGTGCTTTTTAATTTATGCATTGGTGGGTTGTTTGAGGGGACGCCGCAGCAAATGTGGCAAAGTTTGCAAAAAATTAAGGGCTTACCAAATGATGTGCGCTTTTATCCGGGGCATGAATACACAAAGTCGGCGCTCGGTTATTTGATTGCTAACCAAAATCAGCCGCAAATTCAAAAATATCTGCAGTTTTTAGAACAATGCCGGCAAAACAATCAGCCTCCTGTTGGAAACACACTTGGTTTAGAAAAACTTTGCAATCCGTATTTATTGCTGCAAACAGAAGCGGATTTTGTTAATCAGATGAGTTAAAAATGTTTATCAGTCTTAATAAAAAGATATTATACAGTATTTTGGTTTTTCTTTTTTTGATAACCGGACTGTTCTTTGCTATTTTCATTAACCTTTATGGACGCAACTTGCAAGATCGGCAAAATTCTTTGTATTTGCGAAATCAATATGTGGTTGATTTGCTGTATGATAATATTTCTTTACAAAAACAATTGGCAGAAATTTATGAAAATAATCCCAAAATTTCTTTGCGCTATCGTGGCAATAGAGTGTCGCAAGGTATTGATTTAACACAAAAAGAACTGTCTAAAGAACAGCGTCTTAATGCAGAGCTGCAAAAAAATTACAACAATAATAAAGAAGCAATTATTGTTGGTGCGCAAATTTTAGGCGTCAGCCTTTTTATTGTGGTATTGTTCATTTTTCTGTTGATATTTATGCTGGATTACTGGGTTATTCGTCCGATTGAAAAGCTTATTGAAATCAGCCGCAAAGTTTCGCTTGGTATATTTTCGAGCCGAATTAAGGTAGAAAGCGGACGTTTTCAAGATGAGTTTGATATTTTGTATTCAACTTTCAACAAAATGCTGGATAACACGGAATACAATATTGAAGAAACAAAGGCTCGAGAGATTTTTTTGCAGAGGTTGATAGATGCCATTCCGGATGGGATAAGAGTGATTGATAAAAATTATAATGTGATTATGGCAAACAGCGCTTTTCACTCTATGCTGAAACTAAAAAAAACTTGCGTTGGGCAAAAATGCTACAAAGCGTATAATCCTCATTGCGATGGCTGCCCGCAGCGGCAATATGCTTGTCCGGTCAAGGAACTTTTGCTAAATTCTGCCAATATGCCCGAGCATTTTCATACCATTCATGAAGTTGGTAAAGTTCCTTTGTATTTGAATGCGACCAAGTTGCGTTGGGGGCAAAATGAAGATGATATTTATATTGTGGAGGCGTTGCACGATTTAAGTAACGATGTGCGTTTTTCACATCAGCAAAAGGTTTCATCCTTGGCCTTTCTTTCAACTTCTATTGCGCATGAAATGAAAAATAATCTGGGTGCAATCAGAATGATTTTTGAGGGGATATTATCCAACTATTATGCCGATGTTCCAGATACCGATGACCAAAAAAAATATTTGCAAATGGCCTATAATCAGCTGGTCGAAACCATAAAAACGCCGGAAAGATTGCTGCGCTTAGCCCAGTATTCCGATAATGAAAATGTAGAAATTGATGTGTCAGACGCAATTAACGATATGCTGCTGATGATTGATTATGACGCTAAACGTCATGGCATTGCCATAAAAACTCAGCTGACGGAAAATTTAACTTTTAATGGCAATGAAGCTGATTTTAAGATGATTATCCTAAATTTGGCGCAAAACGCTATCAAGGCGATGCCCAATGGCGGTGAGCTTATTTTAACAACGAGCAATAATCGCAAAAATATCAAAATCAGCATAAAAGACACCGGAATAGGCATAACACCCGAAAAAATCAAGCATATTTTTGAACCTTTTTATTCGGCAAATGACAATGTGCGTAGTTCTGGTTTAGGGTTGGCTATTGTTAGTGATTTAATCGAAAAAATGCATGGACGCATTAGCGTAAAAAGCAAAGTCGGTAAAGGTACAGAATTTATTATATCAATACCAATAACCGTAAAATAATAGGTGCTAAGACAACAAAAAACGGAGCGAATTGCCCCGTTTTTTAATTTGTATCTACTGAATCTTATTCGGCAGAAGCAGCGTTTTCAGCTTTTTCAGCTTCAGCGGCAGCAGCTTTTTCTGCAGCAACGCGAGCCAAATCTTTAGCGCCTTTAGCGTTTACATCGCGGTCAACCAATTCAATGATAGCCATTGGAGCGCAGTCGCCATAGCGGAAACCAGCTTTCAACACGCGGGTGTAACCGCCGTTGCGTTCTTTATAACGTTCTGCCAAAGTAGAGAACAGTTTAGAAACTACTTCATTATTGCGCAAGAAACCTGCAGCAATACGACGGCTGTTCAAATCACCTTTTTTAGCAAAAGTAATCATATTATCAGCAAAAGTTCTCAATTCTTTGGCTCTTGTCAAAGTAACTGTGATTTGTTCGTGTTCCAACAAAGAACTTGTCAAATTAGAAAACAAAGCTCTTCTTTGGCTTTTCGGCATACTAAATT
>USCF01000093.1 GCA_900553115.1 uncultured Alphaproteobacteria bacterium | reverse complement strand
AACGTATGGCCCGCACCGAGATTATAGGATAATTCAAATAAAATACCCGCTTCCACGCGCCGCTCATCGTCGGCGCTGACGCCGAGGGCGATGGCAAACGCGTCGACCTGCGAAAAATCCACGCGGTAATAGCTGTCGGTCAGCAGATACGGGTCGTCGCGCAGCGCCTCCTGCGCAAGCTCGCCGTAGGCGCGGTAGAGCCGCACGGCAAGCTGGGCGGGCAGGTGATAAATCGTCAGAAATTCAATCAGGCGCCGGATGCCGGACTGCTTCTGGAAGCTCTCGGACATTTCCTGCGCCTTTTTTTCGCTGATGCCGGGGATCTGCGTCAGCTGCATGGGGTCCTGCTCCAAAACGTTCAGGCTCTTCTCGCCGAAGCGGGAGACGATCTTCTCCGCCATCTTCGGTCCGATGCCCTTGACGGCTCGGGAGGACAGAAACGCCAGAATCTCGCTCGTCGTTTCCGGCATGAGGCGCTCTAAAAACTCGGCCTCAAACTGCTGCCCGAACGACTGGTGGCGCGTCCAGCGGCCGATGATGGCCAGCCGTTCGCCCACGACGCACATGGGGATGACGCCGACGACCGTGACGGCCTCGCCCTGCTCGCTGCGGACCTTCAGCACGCAGTAGCCGTTTTCCGGATTCTGAAACAGCACGCTCTGCACCGTGCCGCGAATCATCTGTTCTTCCTGCCTCGTCATGTTCTCTCTCCATCTTCAAAATTGCGCAAAGCTGCGCGCGCGTCAGAACGCAAAGATAGTCTCTGTCCCGCGCAAAAAGCTCCGCCTCCTGCCGCGCCTGTGAGGATAACCCGTCGCAAACGACATAGACCATGCCGCGCTCAAGCCCTGCCGCATGCAGCCATGCATTCGTCCGCAGCTGCCGCTCCAACGCGCCTTCCTTCCCATCCGGAAACAGCACCGTTGACTGCCGCCCGGAAAGCGGCAGCAGCAGCCAGCCGGCAAGCCCCCAGACCAGCGCCAGAATCCCCACGCACCAGAGCGCGCAGAAGATCACATCGAGAATCACCGAACCACCTCCGGCACATCCTATGCAGCCGGGTAAAACTTCGTGAAATATATCATACTATATTTCTGCCGCTTTTTCCACAGGAAACTGAAATTCTTCCCATATCGAAACGAATTTTGGCAATAAAAAAAGAGAAGCCCGCGAGCCTCTCTTTTTTAGCAATGCCGCCCAGCTTATTCAGCTGCTATAGTTGCTGCAACCGCGGCCTCTTTTACCGCATTAGCTTTATTTTTACGGCTTACATAGCGCTTTGCCATTTTGACAGCATTTTCATAGTTTGAAGCTGTTGAAATATCTGACAACCGCACATGTGCGTTGGCAAAAGCTTGGTGCAGCACGCGTTTTGGCTGCGTTTTAATATTTGAAATAATTACTTTTGTTTGTGTTTTGTGCATTTTTTCAATAAACTCAACAATCAAATTTGCCCCGCTGGCGTCAATCATAGAAACGTGTCCCATACGAATAATCACCACATTCGGCTTTTTTTCAAGCTGACGGAAAAATTCTGAAATTTGGGTTACAACACCAAAAAACAACGGACCAGCGACTCGAACCACAACAATGCCTTTATCATGCAAATCGTGCGCCACTTCAGAATCCACATCTGGCAGAACTTTATCCATATTAGCCAGCTCAATTTCTTTGCTCATACGATGCATAAAGATCACAGCAGCCATAATAAAACCGACAGCTATAGCCGCACTCAAATTTACAACCACTGTCAAAATCACCGTTACCAATAAAGTATATCTATCCCCCGGCAAAGATTTTACCAACCCAAGCATTTTATCCAAATTAAGCATATTCCAGCCAATCATTATCAAAATAAGAGCCAAACTTGACAGAGGGATAAACTTAACCAGCGGCGATAGGCAAAACATAAAACCCAGCAAGAATACTGATTGCATCATTCCCGAAACCGGAGAATAAGCGTTTGCTTTATAGTTGGTTGCGGTTCTGGCAATAGCGCCGGTTGCCGGCAAGCCAAAGAAAGCTGCCGCAGTAATATTAGCCAAGCCCTCGCCCACCAATTCCGCATTAGGATTATGGACATCACCGCTCATACTATCAACAACTTTAGCACTCAAAAGCGATTCCACAGCCGCCAAAAAAGCCACTGTCAAAGCACTTGGAAATACCAAGCGGAACAAATCCAGACTCATCTTTGGAAACTCCGGTGCCGGAAGCATCTTTGGCAAATCACCATATTTACTTCCTATTGTTTCTACCGGTAAATTGAAAAAGTATGTAACGATGGTTGTAACAATCAGAATGCCTAAATAAACCGGAATTTTTGGTGTAAATTTTTTAATTCCCAAATATAAAGCCAAAGATAAAAATCCAATAAAAGCCGCAGCCCAATTGGTTTGCGGAATGCTGACAATATAAACATACCAACGCTGCAAAAATGCGCTTGGAATATCATCTCTGGTCAAACCCAAAAAATCTTTTACTTGAGATGTAATCAAGATTAAACCGATACCAGCCGTAAAACCGATAATTACCGGATATGGAATATATTTAATATAGCTGCCCAATTTCATAAAACCGGCCACAATCAACAAAATACCGGTCAGAATCATTGAAGCGACTAAACCATTATAGCCATAGCTTTGCAATACTTCAAACACCACAATAGCAAACGCGCCTGTCGGTCCGCCGATTTGGAAACGTGAACCGCCCATCAAGGCAATCACAAAACCGGCAACAATAGCCGTGTACAAACCTTGAGCCGGTGTCAAACCACTGGCAATCGCCAATGCCATAGCAAGCGGCAATGACACAATACTAACTGTCAAACCAGAAATACAATCACGTTTAAACAGTGCCAAACTATAGCCTTTACGCAAAATTTCTACAGATTTAGGCGTGTAATCGGCCTTCAATCTTTCCCATATTTTTTTTAACATCTTTTCCTCTGATTCTTTCTATAAATTCTTTTTCGCCACCTATAAAGTACAATTTTCAATTTTTGTCAAGGCATTAAGCCTTAAAATTTTAGAAAAAACAGCAAATTATTCATTTCTATGCAAAAGAGATTGCCGCTCAAAAATTTTGCACAAAAAAAGACGCTGAAAAACATCACAGCGCCTTTGAAATGCAATCACTAAAGTGATTAAATCATAGCCATACCGCCATTAACGTGAATGGTTTGACCAGTAATATACTGAGCTTCATCAGAAGCCAAAAATGCAACAACATTTGCAATATCCTGAGCTTCGCCCAATTTAGCTTCTGGAATTTTAGCCAGTAAAGCAGCTTTTACATCGTCAGGCAAAACATCTGTCATTGGAGTTCTGATAAAACCAGGAGCGATAGAGTTTACGGTAATACCGCGGGAACCAACTTCTTGAGCCAAGCATTTATTCATAGCAATCATACCAGCTTTAGAAGCGGAATAGTTAGCCTGACCGGCGTTACCCATAACACCAACCACCGAAGCAATACCGATAATACGGCCGAAACGACGTTTCATCATACCGCGTACTGCAGCTTTTGCCAATTTGAAGCCTGCTGTCAAGTTTACATCTAAAACCAACTGCCAATCTTCATCGCTCATTCTGATAAACAAATTATCGCGAGTTAAACCGGCGTTATTTACCAAAATATCAATGCGACCCATTTTTTCTTCTACTTCTTTAACCAGATTTTTAACGGCTTCGCCATCGGTCAAGTTAGCAACAAAGCATTCTGCATTGCTACCTAATTCAGCTTTCAAAGCCTCCAATCTTTCGGCATTCATGTCTGTCAAAGCCAAAATAGCGCCTTGTTCATGCAGAGTGTGAGCAATTTTGTGTCCCAAACCGCCGGCAGCACCGGTAATCAAAGCAACTTTACCATCTAATCTAAACATATTTTTATTCCTTTCTGTTATAAATTTTTTGCCAGTTCTTCAATATCTTCTACCGAACCGACAGAAAAAGCGTTCATTTCTTTGTGGCTGCGTTTAGCAATGCCGGATAATACCTTACCGGCACCCAGCTCCACTAAATCCGTAACGCCTTGCTCTTGCAAATAAGCCATGGTTTCGCGCCAACGCACCGTACCGGTTACTTGCTCAATTAAATGCTTAATAATTTCTTTATGATCCGTAATAGGCTCAGCCAAAACATTGGCAACCAACGGAATTTCTGCGTCATGTGCTTTCACGTCCATAAATGCGCGCGCCATAGCGTCAGCCGCCGGACGCATAAAAGGACTATGAAACGGAGCGCTTACCGCCAATTTTACGCATTTGCGGGCTCCAAACTCTGCTGCAATTTCAACCGCACGGTCAATAGCAGTCATTGAACCGGATAAAACAACTTGTCCATCTGAGTTATCATTGGCAGCAACACAAACGTCTTTATCATTTGAGCAAGCTTCAACTAAAGCGCCCACATCTTTATATGATAAGCCCAAAACGGCAGCCATACCGCCAACTCCCAAAGGAACGGCATTCTGCATAGCATCTCCACGGATTCGCAGTAATTTTGCCGTATCACTCAGTGAAAAAACACCGGCGCTGCAAGCTGCAGAATATTCGCCCAAAGAATGACCGGCTACAAATGCAGCTTTTTCTTTCAGCTTTGTTCCAAAATCTTTTTCCAAAACGCGTACAACAGCCATTGAAAAAGCCATTAAAGCCGGCTGAGTATTGGCCGTCATTGTCAACGCACTATCCGGACCGTCCACCATAATTTTGAACAAATCCTGTGATAAAGCGTCATTTACTTCTTGGAAAACTTCTCTAGCCGAAGCAAAATTTTCGGCCAATTCTTTTCCCATACCCACAAATTGCGAGCCTTGACCGGGAAACACAAAAGCATATTTCATTAAAATATTCTCCTTTTATTCTGGGCAGAGTGTATAGCGCTGATATCAAATGTCAAGTTTTTAGAAAAATTTTATTAACATAGCCACTTTATTTAAGTTTCTTTTTAATACTTTTTTGAACATTTTTAACTATACTTCGGACAATAAATATGCATTGAATTTTGAGGACATTATGGGCAAGAAAAAAACAAAAAAAGAGCAGCCAAAAAGCTGGTGGCAAAAGATCGGAAGAGCACACGTCTGAACTCCAGTCACGTCCGCACATC
>USCF01000092.1 GCA_900553115.1 uncultured Alphaproteobacteria bacterium | reverse complement strand
GGGTTTTATTCTGATGAATGAAAAAGGCATTGAAAAAGCGCTAAAAAACAGTGAAGTTCAGGCTCAAACGTCCGAATTTTCAAAAACTGAAAATTCGGTTGCGGAGCTTCCTTTGTTTTGCGATGACGCTTCAGAACCTGTTTCCTTGTCGGAAGCTCCGCAATCTCAGGCAAAAGAAAGAGGTCGCGGACGTCCTAAAGGTTCTAGTAACCGCTCAACAAAAGAATGGGTGGATTATTTTCTGAACAGCGTTAAAAAGTCGCCGCTTATCTTCCTTGGGGAACTATATGCCAAACCTACTGATGACTTGGCGCGTGAGATACGCATAAAACGCGAAGACGCTTTAAAATTACAAATTTCCGCCGCGTCCGCTGTTTTGCCCTATGTACACCAAAAACAGCCTGTTGCTGTTCAGGTTCAAACAGAAGAATTGCCTACAATTCAAATCTTTGCTTCTCAAACCCTTTATAATCAGTTTAACAATGGAAGCGGAGAAGTAAAAAAAGAAATCATAGTTGACGGTATTAAATCAACTACACCAGAAGAAATATCACTTAAAAACAATGACTTACTGCAAATAGAAAATGCAGAGTCTGAAAATAAAGTCTGAAAGGTTTGCAAATGTTTTGTATTTTCAAACACTTAAAAGCTATGCGCAACAGTCTGATAGTCTGTTTGATGTGGATTTTGCCGACTTCTCGGGAAAATTTTCGGCTCATTTTCCCAAATAGCGGGATTACCCCGCCTCTGAAAATTGCGCCGTTCTTCTCCCCAAGCCCAGAGGCGGGCGTTAATTTTTTGAAAAAAAATCGCGTTTTTTTAAATTGGTATCAGCGGGAAAGGGTTTGGGTTCAAGGTGCGGGCTTGGGTTTTGAAGATGAAAGGCGGTTTTAGGTATGAATAAAAAAGATGAAGAAATAAAAAGATTGCGGACAATAATTAAAAATCTTGCTGAAGTAAGTAAAAGTTTTATAGCTGCCGCAAGTGGTTATTTCCATTTTGGAAACAGTTGCGACAAAGAAGAATTGAAAATAGTGCTTTCTGAGCAATTATCTGCTCTTGAATATGCCATAAAAATAGCTGAGGAAAATGATGACAAGTCTGGAAGATGTTAATAAATTAAGAAACGCTATTGCTTTTAATCCGTCAAAAATCGGACCGGTAGCCGCTGCTTTTTTTGAAGACCGAAGTTCGGCCGCGTGCATAATGGGTCCGATTGGAAGCGCAAAAACATCTGTTTCGCTGATAAAGATACTTTTAGCCGCTTGCCAGCAAAAGCCGAATGCTTCCGGTGTGCGTTATACTAAGTTTGCGGTTATCCGCGACACATACAGAAACTTATGGAATACGACAATAGCCTCTTGGAAATCATGGATACCGCTTACTGTCGGCGAATTTTCCGGCGGCAAAAACGAGCCGGGAAAACATCATTTAAGATTTAATCTTTCTGACGGGACAATCGTTGACACGCTAATAGAATTTATTGCCATTGGCGATAACAATGTTGAAGATGTTATGCGCGGCTGGGAGGGAACCGGTGCATATTTGAATGAAGCAGACAGACTGGCTGAAGATGTTTTTCATTATGTTTATGGCCGTGTCGGGCGTTATCCAAGCATACCAGCTTGCGGAGTTAAAGCCTCTTGGTATGGCGTTTGGTGCGATATGAACGCACCAGATGAAGAAAATTATATGGCAGATTTATTTATTTTTCACAAACCTGATGATTATGCTTTTTACCAGCAACCGGGAGGACGCGAACCGAATGCAGAAAATTTGCAGAATCTTCCAGACGGGTATTACACAAAACAGCTTTCCGGACAAACCGATTATTACATAAGACGTATGATTGATAATAAACTTGGATATTCTAGGGACGGTCAACCGGTTTATCCAGAATATAATGACACTATGCACGTTGCAAACAATCCTTTAATGCCGATTACAGGGCTGCCGATTGATATAGGTTTTGACTGCGGATTAACTCCTGCAGGAGTTATTGGGCAGCAAGACAGTACAGGACATTGGCGAATATTAAAAGAAATTATAGCTGACGGAATCGGTGCTAAACGTTTTGGCGAATTGGTTGCGCGAGTTCTAAACACAGATTTTAAGGGATTAAAAATCCGTTCTTGCACCTGCGACCCTGCTGGAATGAGTAAATCTGCAGGAGATGAAAACGAACGTTCTTGGAGAGATATTGTTGCAAATACAACCAGATTATATATTCGGCCAGCACCGACAAATGCAATTACACCTCGGTTAGATTGCGTTAAAATGGTGCTAAACAGAATGATTGACGGGACACCAGGATTTATCCTCAATCCTGATTGTCGAGTATTGCGTAAAGGATTTAACTCTGGTTATCGCTTTAAAAAAGTTGCTGATAGCAACACTAAAGTTCTGATAAGCGATTCTCCAGATAAAAATGAATATTCACACCCGCATGACGCGTTGCAATATCTTTTATTAGGTGCAGGAGAATATAACGAAACAATGGGCAGACGGTTAAGCGCAGCTAAGCCCTGCTACAGAGCTAAAACAGACTATAGGGTTTTCAAATGAAAAAAACTAATAAAGCACAAGAAAAAGTTTTTGTTGTCTTTATGCCTCATAATATGGATGAGCATAAGACAATATTTCAAAAACTGTTTTGTTTTTGTTTAAATCATCTGAAGAAAAACTTTTCTCACGTTGCAGTTTATAAATATAATGCTGCGAAATCGGCTATCATTGAAATAAATTGCTGTTCTGACAATCTTATTGTCAATGAAATAAACATTAAAGATTTTTTTTATTTTATCAGCTCTCCGGAAAAAACTTGCATTATCGCCGAAGCTGAACAAGGAAAGATACAAGCCAAAGGCTTTATTGATTGTGTAGGGGTAACTAAGCATTATCTCGGAATTAGCAATCCTTTTATAATAACACCTTATCAACTATTCAAATATTTGGAGAAAAAATATGGGAAGCAAAAAAGCTAAAAACTCAACGCCGACGGCTGACTATACGGCTTTAAATGAACAAAAACTTAAAGAATTGGAAGAAGCCGACAAATATAGACGCCAGCAATCTGCTAGAAGAAATAATACTGGACGCGGCAAATCTATTTTATCTTGGAGTGCTCGCTATGGGAAGTAAAAGTAAAAAGCAAAATACTACCGTGAATGCTTATGGGGCTAATATGAGTATGGCACAAAAAGAAAGTATTGACAGTCATAACGCCAATGAAAAACAGCGCGGGCAAACTCTTGATAACAACTATTCAGCTCAAAGAGCTGCCATTGTGCAAAAAGACGGTACTGTTGATTATAAAAAATATATCCGCAGTCATCTTAAAGACCTAACCAGCATTTTAGGTGTAAAATGAAAGTGAGGAATTATGGAAAATGAAAAAATAGTTTACGAAAAATATCTAAAAGCAAGAAAAAATCGTGAAGACAATAACTTCCTCAATGAACTTGATGAAGCATATAAATATTGTTGTCCGCGACGCTATAATAAAAGCCTCAAGACCGGCGACGAGGTTTTTGACAGCACTGCTATACACGCCATCAATGCTCGGGTAGCAAGTAATCACGATGCTTTGTTTCCGGCTTTTAGAGAATGGATACATGAAGAACCAGTAGGTAAAACTATTGATGGTGACAAAACTAGCGTTGCCAAACAAATAAAAAATCGCGAAGATAAAGCTCATAAGGCTTTGGAATTATCTAACTTTCATATTGAAATTGAAGATGTTTTGACTGACGCTCTTTTCTCTGACGGCGCATTACTTTGTTTTACCGGTACGCCAGAAAACCCTTTGCGCTTTAAATCTGTATGTTGGGACTGTTTTTATACTCTTAATGATTATGAAGATATGCCTAGAAACAATTTCTATACGCGGAAATTAACAGGAAAAAATATTGCATATCTTTGGCCGGAAGCAGATAAAACAAAATTTGACGCAAACGATGATGTAAAAATATTAGATGTAGTTGATTGTTATACCTATGATAATACAGCCAACGAAAAAAAATACACTTATAGTGTTTTTGTGGGCGACAAAGCAGTTTATCAAGCTGAGGAAAAAAGCAGTCCTTGGGTTGTATTCAGCCAAAAACGCCGAGCCTCGCAGGCTTCAGGCTGGGGAATGGTTCTTGATAGTATGTCTGATATTAAAACATTGAACCATGTTCATAAAGATTTATTGAAATGCGCCGACATCAATTTGTCCGGAGTTTGGCAGGCTGAAGATGACGGAGTTATTAACTTTGATAATTTATCGCTAACCCCAGGAACAGTCATTCCTATTGCCCCGGGGAGCAAAGGTTTAACTCCGCTGCTGACACATGTTGACCTTAACTTAGGGCAATACATTATGAGCGATTTGAAAGATAATATTAAAAAATCTGTTCAAGGCTCTGCTTTGCCTGATTTTTCTCAAGGCGTCCGCACCGCTTCAGAATATCAAATGCGTGAAGCCGAGATGAATAAAACTGAAATACCTATTATGCTTCAATTAGCGCAGGCGTCTAAAATACTGGTTGAAAGAATTTTTGAGATATTAGAAAGCCCCTCAATGATGACATCTAATATGTATTGCAAACCGGTTACTGATAGTAAAGGAAAAATCATAAAGACTTCTTTTGTCAGTCCGCTTATCCGTATGAAAGATAAAGCTCAAGTTAATGAAGACATTAGAGTAATGGCTCAGGCGGCACAGATTTTTGGACAGCCGGCTTATGATGTGATTGACCGTGATGAAGTCATTAAAGATTTTTACCTTAAAAATAACTTTAACCCTGAAAGGTTGCGTGATGAAGATGAAATCAAACAAGCAAGAGCTAATGACCGTAAAAATGATATTGAATTGGCTCAAGCAGGGGTTCAGCCGCAAAAAGCAACCCCTGGTAACGTCAGCTTATAAAAAGGTATTTGACAGCAATGACGGCAAGATTGTTCTTGCTGATCTTGCTTTCAAAGCCTTTGGAACTGTTATATCCAGCAATATCTCCAATGAAGAAATGCGGGAAATAATCGGAAAACAAAACCTTATAAAATATATTATATATCATATCACTAAAGGAGAATAAATATGAGTGAAGAAAATAACAACGAAAACGCTAACAATGAAAATGCTGGAAAATTTGTGGAAAAAGACGGAGAACGTCTTTCCGTATCTGATAATTTCTGGGACGCTGAA
>USCF01000091.1 GCA_900553115.1 uncultured Alphaproteobacteria bacterium | reverse complement strand
AATTGTGTAAAACTGATCCTTTTTATAGGTATAACTGGAATATCTACTTTCATTGATTTGTAAAATATATCATCATTCGAGCAATTATTGAATTGGATTAAAGATGCCTGGGTTTACAAATTTAAGAAAAAAAGTGCGTCGGCGCCGTATTGAAACTATCTTGCTTGCAGGATATGCGGTTGCCGTTACCTGTGCTTTGTTTGTTTCTATGCTGAATAAAAATGAAAGCCGAACAACGGCGGAGCGCCAGTTCGTCGATGAAAACTACGATTTTAATAATGATGTTATGACTCCGGCTTTTAATGATGTTAAAGATAATCCATTTGATATTTTGTATGCTCAGGTAAATAATTTAAAATTGTTGAGCAATGATGAAGTTATTACTTCTAAATATATGCTGCGGCAAAATGGTCAGGCCGGCGTGGTTATGCCGATTCAGCCAAAACCGAAAAATTATGAACAAGCCGGAAGTTTTGAGGGAATCTATCAAAAAGAGCGCCGCGTGATTGTGGTTGCCCCAGGTGATAATTTTATTGGTATTTTGACTAATTTGGGAATGGAAACCAAAAGCGCCACCAACGCTTATACGACTTTGAAAAAAGTTTATGATGCACGCAAACTTAAAGCTGGTCAACATATTGAATTGACAGCAACTTTTGATGTGCAGTCAAAGTCTTTGGAAGCCTTGGATACCTTGGTCAGTGAACCGGTGCGCGGTACTAAATATATTTTGCAGATTAACGAATACGACCAGTTTGAAGCCAGAGTCGAACAAGAAAAATTTGCTTACGAAATAAAGGATATCAAAGGCACGGTTTCCGGCAATGTCAGTGCTTCTTTAAACAAGTCCGGTGTTCCGTATAAATTATGCGGGCAAATAATTCAAATGTTTTCGCATATGATCGATTTTAGGCGAGATGTTAAACATGGTGACACCTTTAATGTTAAATATGAAGTGAATAAAGCTGCAAATGGTGATATTGTGAGTGTCGGCGAGGTTATTTTCGCCTCTTTCACGGTTAATAATCGAATCTATAAACTGTATCGCTATAAGCCGCGCGGCGGTTCGGTAGGCTATTATGATGAAAAAGGCGGGGCTAAAAAGACTGGTTTGGATAAAAAACCTTTGGCTATGCGTAACGCGCGTATTTCTTCATTGTTTGGTTATCGCCGCCATCCTATTTATAAAACTACCAAATTCCATAGCGGTGTAGACTATGCCGCTCCGCGCGGAACTGCCATATACGCCAGCGGCTCAGGCACCATTGAAATGGCTCGCTATGTGAACGGTTACGGTAATTTTATCAAGATTCGCCACAATTCTGAATATGAAACAGCTTATGGACATATGCATAAATTTGCTAGCGGTATGCGTCCTGGGGTTAAGGTTAAAAAAGGACAGATTATCGGCTATGTGGGCAGCACAGGGCGTTCGACAGGTCCGCATTTGCACTTTGAAATCCTCCGTAAGGGACAAAGAATCGACCCGCTTAAAGCTAAAGTTGCTACCGGTAATGATTTGACCGGCAATCAATTGGTAGAATTTAAGCGAATCGTGAAAAAGGTTGATAATATTAAGGCTACAGAATTGGTTGCGACTGAAAAGAAAAAAGAAGAAGTTGAGGCTAAAAAAACAGTAGAAGTCGAAATAGATAAGAAAAATGAGGCTAATGCTGCCACACTAAAAGAAGAGCCGGCAAACAAACCGATTGCAGCCGAAACAACAAATAAAAATAACAATAATGATAACGTGATTTTTTTGCCAAATAAAGCAGATGTTTTTTCTGGAGTGCAAAATGCTCCACAACCAACGGAACAAGCTGAAAAAGTGGTAGAAGATAAAACGACAGAAAAAAAAGAGGTTAGTCAACCAGAATCGGTTCAAAAAACGGATTCTATGGCAAATAGAAAGCTTATTTATCCTCCGAAAACTCCGGCTAAGAAAAAAAGCAGTTTACAGGCAGCTAACGCAAAATCAATGAATATTTATCGTTCAGTTTCGCGTAAACCAAAAAGAAAATAATGGGATAACTGCGCCGAATTTTTAAACAATACTTGATATTGGCATTTATAAATCTTAGATTTTATAGCAAATAGGAGAGGTTTTTAAAATGGATAATTTGCCTGAATTAAGAGATATACATTTGCCGTCCGACGGGGTTTCTATATTTCCTTTGGCTTATGGCTGGTGGGGATTGCTTTTGTTGGCTATTGCCATGATTTTTGCCGTTAAAATAATATTTTGGTTTAGAAAAAACAGCAAAAGAATTTATGCTCTGTACCTTTTGAAAAAAAACGCGTCCGAAAATAGCGCTTCAGCAGCGGTTAAAATGTCAGAATTGCTGCGCCGTATTTGTATTAGCCGCTATCCGGAAGCCGTTTCTTATTCCGGCAAAAATTGGATAGATTTTTTGAATAATCACGCTAAGCAAAAACTCTCAAAACAAACGGCTGCTCTTTTGCTTGACGCTCCGTATGCGCCGGCAGACAGCGATTTGTTTGCAGCTGAAAATGTGGCTGATTTGCGAGTTTTTTGCCAAAGTTGGATAGGAGCTAATCTATGATGATGCTGAATCATTTTGCCAATCCGCAGGCTGCTTGGCTGTTATTGTTGCCATTGGTGGTGTATTTTATGTTTCCTGCCATAAAAAAAACGTATGGCGATGCGTTGAAAGTACCGTTTTTGGCGGATATTAAACAAATACAATCGGTCAGCGGCAAAGGGATATCATTTAAACCGGCAGTGTTTTCGGCAATAAAAATTTGTTTGTTGGCACTTGTGTGGGCTTTAATGGTATTGGCTTTGTGCCGTCCGCAGTGGGTTGGAAAACCGATACCGGTAAAAAATGAAGGCCGTGAGATTTTATTAGTGGTTGATATTTCCAATTCTATGAGCGAAGAGGATTTTCAGTATAAAAATAAAATGTATAGCCGTTTGACAGCGGTTAAAAATGTTATTGATAATTTTATAAATAAACGTACGTCAGATAGAATAGGGCTGGTTTTGTTTGGTACACAGGCTTATTTGCAGGCGCCGCTGACATATGACAAGCAATCGGTAAAAGAAATATTATGGAATGCTGATGCCGGTATGGCCGGTAATTCTACCTCTATTGGCGATGCGGTGGGAGTGGCTCTAAAAAATTTGGCGGAATCCGAGGGAAAACCTGAAAATAAGGTTATAATTTTGTTGACCGACGGTGAAAACAATGATGGAAGTTTATCTTTGCCGCAAGCGATTGCTTTGGCTAAAGAAGAAGGAGTGAAAATATATACAATCGGCGCTGGCAGCGATAGTGAAAACTTTTTTGGCGGATTGTTTAGCATTCCAGTCAATACCGGTTTAGATGAAGAGAGTCTGCAAGCTTTGGCGGAGGAAACTAAAGGAAATTATTTTAGGGCTAAAGATGTAAATTCTTTGTTTCAGATATATAACGAAATAGATAAGCTGGAGACTATGACCAGTGAAGGTCGGTATGTGCAGGAAGTTAAAGAACTGTATCCATATGCGGCGGCTATGGCTTTGGTTTTGTTTATGATTTTGGTGTTGTTGGCAAAAAGGATAGAATAAAATGTGGTGGCAGGATTTTCATTTTTTGCGTCCGTATTGGTTGATAGGCTTGATTTTGCCGGTTTTGATATATTTAAAATCATATTCGCAACAAAAAGCCGAGTCGGCGTGGAGTAAGGTTTGTGACGAAAATCTGCTTGATTTTTTGTTGATAAAAAGCAACGGTGAAAAAAGAAAATGGCCGATGATTAGCGCTGTTGTCGCGGTTTTATTTTTGGTGGTGGCGTTAACAGGTCCAACTTGGTCTAAAAAAAGCAATCCGGCTTTGAGTGTGGAAAATCCGGTAATGATAATGTTGAATATGTCGGGAGATATGTGGCAAAAAGATGTTTCGCCAAGCCGAATTGAACGCGCTAAATATGTGATAAAAGATTTGGTGAAAACGTTGAAAAATACTGAAAGCGGTTTGATTGTGTATAGTAAAGAGCCGTTTATGATTACTCCGTTGACGGAAGACGCGGCGATTATAGATAATCTGTTGCCGGCATTGGAAATGAATATTATGCCGGAAAATGGCGATAGGCTGGATAGAGCCATAGATTTGGCGGTAGAACGTATGCAAGAAGCTGCGCTGCCAAGCGGAAACATTGTGGTTTTGACCGCTAATGTCGGCGAACGTTTTGACGCCGCTTTAGAAAGTGCCTCAAAAGCCGCCGCAGCCGGTTATGACGTGGATATTGTGAATATGAGTTCGCAAGATAATGACAAGCTGAAAATGGTAGCGGAAAAAGGTCGAGGACTATATATTAGCTATAACAAAGGGTTGGATTTGCTTATAAAAAAAATTAATGACATTACCGCTAAAGAAATTAAACAAAGCCAAAATATGCAGACTGTTTGGAATGATATGGGGTGGTATTTTTTGTGGCTGCCGGCTTTGTTGCTATTGGGATATTTCCGGCGCGGTTTATTGGTGATTGTGGTAATGTTTTTGCTCTTTGGGCAACCTGTCCAAGCAAGTTGGTTTTTAAATAATAACCAAGAAGCTTTAAAAAATTTTAAAGAGCAGAATTATGGTGCTGCAGCTGAAAAATTTACGGATACGCAATGGAAAGCGTCTGCTGCATATAAGAGTGGCGACTATGATGCTGCGTTTAAAAATTTTGCTAAAGGAAATGATGTTACCGCTTTATATAATCAGGGCAACGCATTGGCAAAAGGCGGAAAAATTGATGAAGCGATAAAAAAATATGAAGAAGTTTTGCAACAACAACCAGACTTTGAAGATGCAAAATTCAATTTGGAATATTTGAAAAAACAACAAAAGCAAAATAATCAAAATCAGAGCAAAAATAACGACAATAAACAGCAGCAGAACCAGCAGCAACAGTCCGAGCAGCAGAGCCAGCAGCAACAGTCTGAGCAGCAGAACCAGCAGCAACAGTCCGAGCAGCAGAACAAGCAGCAACAGTCTGAGCAGCAGAACCAACAGCAACAGTCTGAGCAGCAGAAGCAGCAGCAACAGTCCGAGCAGCAGAACCAGCAGCAACAGTCCGAGCAGCAGAACCAGCAGCAACAGTCCGAGCAGCAGAACCAGCAGCAACAGTCCGAGCAGCAGAACCAGCAGCAACAGTCCGAGCAGCAGAACCAGCAGCAACAGTCCGAGCAGCAGAACCAGCAGCAACAGTCCGAGCAGCA
>USCF01000090.1 GCA_900553115.1 uncultured Alphaproteobacteria bacterium | reverse complement strand
GACATTTAGTTATGATTATCATAATAATAAGTTATGAAAAACATAAAATGTTTTAAGATAACACAACAGAAAGGTGGCGAAAATGCAAACATTAAACAAAAACAAGGTTTTTGAAACTTTGTGCCAAGAAGTAGAAGACCATATAGAAAACAATATTTCAAAGTGGCTGGACGACAATCCGTATGAAGAGATTGAAGACGACAACGGCAAAATCGTGCGTTGTGTGCCGTGCAACCGGTCGGAAGCCCGCCGTGCTTTGTGTGATGAGCTGTATGATAAGGCTGAGGAGTTCGGCTTCGGCGATTTCTTTGAGCTTCTTATAAATCACATCTACGGCGAGGGTTTGCGTCCAAACAACCCATACCGCGCCTGCTTTGAAGACGTTTCCTCTGCGCCCCTCGCTCAAATCCCCAACAACACCTTATCCGGCATAGTTAAACAACAGCAAGCCTTTACAGACCGCTTATGCTTTCCAGAGGGAGCTGACAATGACTAAAACCAATTTATTGATTTTGCTTTGTCTTGCGCTGTCAGCTTTTACCGTTTGGCAAAACCGCGAGCTGGAAAAGGCTTTTGACGCTGCCGACCGCCAAGTCGCTCGTTTTGAACAATTAACTAATCAAAAATTATAATAGGAGAAACACAAATGTGTAACACAGAATCAGACAACGAAATTATCACAATGTCGCCGTCCAATCAGCTGGACGTAACCGAAGACATTTTGGCCGCGGCAAACCGCCGTATTGCCCAGCTGGATAAAATCGTCAAGCTGTCAATTTCCCGCACCAATCACAATGATTGGGTTGACCAAGAGGGCAAGCCGTATTTAACTTGCTCCGGGGCTGAAAAAATCGCCCGCTTGTTCGGTGTCTGCTGGAAAGATGTCAAATCCGAAAAAATTATTACTTCGGACGAAAAGGGACAATATTATTTCTATGAGTATTCCGGCGTGTTTACTTTGGGCGCGGACAATATAACCGCGGTCGGCACTTGCAGCCAAAAAGACCAATTTTTTGCCAAAGCCCACGGACAAATTAAACCGCTGTCGGAAATTGACGAAACCAATATCCGCAAAGCTGCCTATTCTAATATGGTCGTAAACGGAGTAACCCGTATTTTGGGTATTCGGAACTTAACTTGGGAAGAAGTGCAGGACGGCGGTATAGACCAGAAAAAGACTTCAAAGGTCAATTATGACAAAAAGGCTCAAGATAACAATAAAATCAGCTTGGCGCAATATAACCGCTTTTACGCGATTTATAAGGAGTCCGGCAAAACCGAACAGGACGTAAGCAACTATATAGCCCAATTTAATATTAAGGACCCGCACGACTTAATAACCAAAGACTACAACAAGGTTATTGAGTGGCTGAAAGGGGGCAAATAATGCCATACGCTTTTGCAAATTTACAAGACGCTTCATCTTTGGCGGACTACATTGTAGATAAACGCCTAAGCGTTCTAAACGGCAAAATCAGCCGTTACCCGAAGCGGGCTTTCACTTGCTCCGACATTCACGAATGCGACTGTTATATGCTTCATTCGGTGTTGGATTGGGACAAGCGCGAACTTCACGACGCCGGTTTGCAAGCCATTTTTGACGCGGGCAACAAAGAAGAAGAAAACGTGAAAAACCGTATCGGCTACGAGCTGGGTTTGGAGTTTGTAGAAACTCAATCCCCGTTTGAAATCAAAAACCGCGCCGGAGAGGTTATCGCTTCCGGCAAGATAGACGGCAAAATCCTCTGGAAAGGCAAAGCCGTACCGGTAGAAATTAAATCTATGAACGAAAATTCGTTTAATATGATTAACTCGCTGGACGATTTTAAGAAAAAACCGCTGTACCGCAAATATTTGCGTCAAATGCAGCTGTATCTTTACGGCAACAGTCAGGAAGCCGGTTTATTCATCATCTCCAACTTCCGCACCGAAAAGATTATTCTCGTAACGCTGGACTACGGCGAATGTGAATATATCCTCGCCCGCTTGGAACGCCTTTGGGAGATGAAGAAAAAAGGCACGTTTCCAACGCCGGAATATAAGCCGGAACTGTGCGACCGCTGTCCGTTCTCGTCTCTGTGCTTGACCGATGTCAACAACAAACCGGCGGATTTTATCAATAACGAAGCGTTAGAAGAAAAACTAACCCGCCGCGAACAGCTGCTGCCTGCTGTGTCAGAATATAAGGACTTGGACGAGGAAATCAAAGCCACCTTTAAGCAGATACCGCACGCCTTTGTCGGTCAGAACTTTGAAATTACCGGTAAGGAACAAATCCGCAAGTCGGTAGATACTAAGGCAATGCCGGACGACCTCAAGGCTCCGTATATGAAAGAGACCTCTTGCTGGATATGCAAGATTAAACAAATCAAATAAATCTCTCTCTTTCTTTATTGTCATTCTTGGGCGGCACACCCCGCAGGCTGTGCCAGTCCCGAGAATCCATAAAGCCATTGCGCCAGCAATGTCAATAGAGGGGTAACAGTAACAACAAAAACATTAACAACAGAAAGGAAACTAAAATGTCAGAAAAAGAATTAACACCGGAAGAAATCGTAAAGAAAATTGAACAAACATTGGAAGAAGTCAAAAAACTTCCGGGCGGAATCGGTGCCTATATGTTTATGGCAATGGCAAAAGAACCGGAAGCGGGAATAGGTAATGAGGAAAAAGTTTTTGCCGCTCAAATAACTACTTACGGCAGAACAAACGACCTAGCCCATTTATATCTTGGTGTGCCTAAAAACATTAAAATGGCCGCCGGTCTTATCGGTGTCAGCAAGATGTTAGGCAAATTAACCGAAAACGATTCCACCCCAAACAAGGAGTAAAAAATGGATATTGCAACACCAGAAAACGTGGTGGAAGAAGCCAACGCCACTCCGGCGGCTGCTTCTCCCCAGTACAAAAAAGAAGTCGGCGGCGTGGCTGTTGACCGTCTGCGTTATCTGATTGAGCGTATTGAACGCTTGGAAGAAGAAAAGAAAGGCATTCAAAGCGATATTCGCGATATTTTCGCCGAAGCAAAATCAGCAGGCTTTGATGTCAAAATTATGCGGGCGGTTATTAAACTGCGTAAGATGAACGCCGCCGACCGCGACGAGCAGGAATTGGTTTTGGAAACCTACAAACGAGCATTGGACTTGTAAGATGAATAAAAGCGACATCGTAGAAAAAATAAAAAAGCTGTTAGAAATCAACCGCAGCAACGGAGCAACCGAAGCCGAAGAAATGGCGGCAATGGAACGGGCGAATGTTTTAATGACGAAATACCAAATAGAGGAATTTCAGCTGCACACCGCCGCCAAAACCCGCAACATCCATTTGAGCGACATCTTAGAAGACAAAACTTTTACGTTTTCGCAGTTTCTTTGCGCCGTTGCCGATTTTTTCGGCGTTCTGTCGCTTTCTTCAACCAACACTTACGCTTTTTACGGCGCACCGGATAACGTGAACTTGGCAAAAGATATGGTAAAACGCGGGACCTTTTCGCTGTCTCTGTCTTTTACCGACTATCTTTGTTCGGACGAATACCGCAAAAACCGCCGCGGCACGAGCCGAACCGAGGTCAAAACCTCGTTTCACGATGGCTTTTATACAAAAATAGCCGCCAAGCTGGAACAGTTGGTAGATGACCGCAAGCAAGCGACCGCAGAGGCGACCGGCAGGGATTTAGTCGTTTTGAATGAACAGAATTTAGAAAATTCTTTTGAAAATGATTTTGGCTTAAAGCTCAAAGCCGGACGCGCCCGCCGTCAGCGCGGTGTAGATTATGCCGCTTTTCAAGCCGGTGTTAAAAAAGGCGATGAATTTAAGATTTTAGACGAGGTAACACAATGAACATAATCAAAACCGATAACGCTCAAATCAATATAGAGATTGCCGCGTTTAACGAAGAGGGCGAAAGACACATTATTATACGCACGGCAGATAATCCCAAAGACCCAACGGTTGTCGTCCTGCCGGCTTCAATCGTCAAGTCAAAATTTACGGACGCGGCTTTTATCCGCTGTATCACAAACTTTTTTATAAAGGATTAGAAAAATGGCAACCCTAACCGAACAAATGCAAATAGTCCGCCGCGAAATTGCCTACCGCCGCCGTTTATATCCGCGCTGGGTGGCAGATAAAAAGCTGTCGCAAAAAGAAGCCGATTATCAAATAGAAGTAATGGAGTGCGTTCTAAGCACGTTGCAAGCTCTACTGGATTTTGAACGCGGCTTCATAACCAAAAATAAAAAACTTTTTGAATAAGGAAACAAGACAATGGCAATAACAAAAAAAGAATTGGCTGAATACTCCTTAAAAGATTTTGCTGAAAAATTTAACGTTACACAGGTATGCTTTAATCCTTTTGCTGAGTGGATAAGTTTTGAAGATGAAGACGATGAACAGGAGGCTTTAGAAAACCTTAAATATTCCACGGTATATGGCGGCAACCGATTTTACTTTGACAATCCCGATGACCTAAAAAAATTCTGTGAAACCGTAGAAAATTTGGAGAATTGACAATGGCTGAAATTGTAAAGGAAACACAATTTAAAGTTATAAAACTGACCGTAAAGGAATTACAAGAGGTTGAAGGCGGCTATGCTCTAGGAATATGCGACTGGTGCGGCGAAGCGTCTTTTGACGGATACTATATTGCTGTTCTAAACAGATACTATTGCCCAAAATGTTATGAAGAATGGCTTAAACGGGCAAAATACTATCCGGAAGACAAACCGATAGAGGATAAGAATTTTAACTGCTGGAAGACGGCACTTGAGAGAATCGGAGTTTTGAAATGATAGATTTAATCGCGCTCGGTCTGACGTTTGTCGGCTTTTGGGATAGGTGTTTTTTTAGCAATCAAGCCGCCAATTCCGGCATAATTGTCAAAGACCAAACCGGCGCAGAACATTCTTATACATACGCCGAACTTTATAATATGATGAAAAAACTAAAGGAACAGAACAATGACTAAAGACTTACAGATTAAATACACAAATGAGGATATTGATAGAATTTTTGAAGAAAGAGTAAAGTACCTATGGGAAGAAGCCGAACTTAAACCAGGGGTTATTTGTGAGTGGACTTTTGAATATCCAAACGGGCAAATAACAGCAGATGTTGAGGCTGCTTTTTGCATTAGCCCTGAATATAACAATTCCCTGTTTTGCCTCAGGCGGGTGCAGAGGATTCAACAGAGCAGGCGACTCCTGCAGAGACAACAGCAGAGTCTGTAG
>USCF01000089.1 GCA_900553115.1 uncultured Alphaproteobacteria bacterium | reverse complement strand
CTTCTTTAATTGTTTCTTCATCGCGGAACTTTAAATCAGGAAAATCCTTTCGGAGTTTTTCCAAGTCTTTTTGATATTTATTGATTCGTTTTTGCAAACGCTCTTGTTCACGGCGGTCATAGTAATCATAATCTGTTGAAAATGGATTTTTGACAAGTTCGTCCCACAAACCAAAAGCTACATCTTCAACTAAAAAATCTTCAAAGGCCGAATGATAAGGATTTTTTAACTCCTTACCGGTTTGTCTTTTGATTTCTTCAATTTCCTTTTCGTATTCATCGTGCAAATTATTTGTTTTTGAATAGCTGTTTCCGGTGTATGTTTGATAATGCCACTCGTCCATAAAACTTTCGTTGAATGTTTTGCTTAAATCTTCGGCATTTTTTTCATCAACTTTCGGCGCAAAATGCGTGTCATAGTTTCTTTTCTTTCCAAATAAACTCATTTTTTACCCCCATAAGTGAGTGTAAAAATTTCTCCGTTTGCTCGGCGTAGGTGTTCGCCGTTAATGCTAACGGTATAACTGCCGTCATCATCGTATGAAAATACGCCGAGCCGTTTAATGTCCTTAGCAGAAGCTTTTTTATCGCCAGCATAAACATTGCCGATGTCATTGTCAGAAATTTTATCTATCCAGTCTTCAAACTCATCTTGAGTAACATTTTCAGGCAAAAGAACGTTATAAGAACCGCCCCACCAGCTACCGTCATCAAAATCCATTTTGACAATCTTTCCGCCTAAAACTTCTGTTATAGCGTCTTCAGCCGTTTTCGTTTTATCAAAACTTAAAGCCTGACCATCGCCGAAAATATTATTTTTCTTGTTTTGGTAGGCCATATTAGCCTTGACAGCGGCTTTAACTTTAGCCACATCTTCCGTGTCCATATTGCTTAACGCTTGGTCTATTTTTCCAAGCGCATTTTGCAAGTCAATATTATTGCTCGGCGTAAATTCTTTTTCGTTTCCGGAGATGTCCATTCCGGTCAAAATATGATGTGCGGCTTGCGGATTTCTAGCATAAACTTTTGCCGCAACAGCAAGCTCTGGAGCTTCATCTGATATTTTTTGAAAAATCTGGCCAGAATCATCTCCGAATTGCTGCTGAAGCGTTCCAATAATTGCGGCTTTAGTTTCAGTATCAGCATTTTGCAGGGTTCGTGAGATACTTTTTATTTCATTTTGAGTAACGACCGGAGCATAATCAAGTCCGTATTTTTCCTGAATAAGCAAAGCATTTTGCCGACGGTGCTGAATACTTTGCGGATTTTCAAAATCAATACCGGCATCGCTGATAACCCCGTGACTTACAGCAAATGATAATGGGTCGGCAGTAATTTCTTTTTGTGCGTTTTCCGCTAGATTTTCATAAGTTTTTAATTTGCTTAAATCAGCTTCTGTTGCCGCCGATTTTTTCATCAAAGCAATTTCCTGGCTCATTTGTACCGGTGACATCTGGGCGAATGTTTCAAATTCTTTTCGGTCATTATAGGCTTTTTGTAAGGCGGCAGCTTTATCCGTCTGTCCATACGATTTTAAATCTTCCATTGTTTTTTCAAAATCAAAACTATCCGGCTCAAGCCCCATAGCATAGGCTTTAATACCAAAATCAGCCGTTTTTATAGTATCTTTTGCGGCAACTCTGTTTGCTGCCTCCCAAGTATTATACTCCGAAAGAATGTTATTCTTAATGCTGGTCTTTTGTTCCGGCGTATAAGAATTTGATTTTTCTATCTTTTGCAGATAGCCGTTTAATTGTTCGGAATTTCCGAACAACTGACGCGCGTTACCTAAATTTTGCTGAATTAGTGCACCGTCTGTAAAATTTTTCAAGCGGTTTACTTTTTGATTGATAGAAATAAAACCGTGATTATACATAAATTCTTCATTTTCTTGCCATTTTCTTGCGGCGTCAATATAGCCCTGCTGGTCGCCGTTTAACGTTGCATTGTAGGCTTGGCGGCACAGGTCGTCAGCTTCTTGACTGAATGTTTCAAATTGTCGGTTATAATCAAGGTTAATTCTATTAACCGTAACCGTTTGATTGTAACCATTCATTAAATCTTCATACAAAAGAGAGAACTTTTCCTTTTTGTCTTCAGGAACATTTTTCATCAACTTTTCTTTATCTTTTGCGGCCCGTTGCTTAAATGCTTCCGGGTTAGTTTGGTTTTCTTTGCCATTTAAGGCAAATGTTTCGTTGATAAGTCTTTTTTGTTTAATCCAATATTCTTTTACTGCAGGATCATTTTCTTTGTTTTTTTTATATTCCTCGGCTGCAGTCGTTCCGACATAAAGCAAGCGGCGCATACCTTCGCCGATTCCTGAAGCCCTTAAATCATTGCGAGCCTGAAAGCGACTCCCAACAGCTCCAAAACCGCTGGTAAATTGCCCTGAAATATTTATTTTAGGTAAATCATTCATTTCAACCCTCACTTCATCGCGCTGTAACCGGCCATACCGCCATTAACACCACCAGAAATAGTATTCAAAGTGGTAGATATGGCGTTATTTTTCATATTTTTATTGAAGTTTTTCCGGCGAATTGCCGATGTTGTAATGTATTTGTTTTGTGCATATTCTTCTTGAGCTTTCAGTGTGCGCGTTTCATCTTGCCCTTGCTTAAACGCTCCGGTAAGCAAATTTGCGGCACTTCCTTCGTTTGGATTTAAGCCGGCTGCACCGAATAAATTATTTTGAGTTGCCATACTTTCGGCAAGCTGTTTTTGCAATTCTTTTTCTTGTCTTGCTAAATCAACTTCTGTTTCTATTTTTTCCATTTGCGAATTGTATTCGTCAACTTTATATTGCTGCTTAATTTGGTCGCGCTGGCTTTTTCCCTCCATATATGCGCTTCCTGCGCCCAAAATTGCTGCTGTCGTAACTACTGCCGCTGTTGCTCCCATTAGTAAACTACCTCCATTGTTGCCGATAAAATTGTTGCCGGCTGAAGTGATGAGCCGGTAATTCTAACGGTTGCTTCTTTCCCTTTACTGTCGTTAAACCAACCAAGCTGCCGAACCGTTTTAACCCCGTTAATCAAAGTGGTTTCTTTATCCCAAGAATCTCGTCCAAAATAACGGTTGCAAACCTGTTGGCCATTGATAAATGCTCCGGCTGTGTCCATAAAACGAACCGAAACAACCGGTACTCTATAGCTGTGTCCCACAAGCGAGTAATCATCTGTTTCAACAACAGCCGGCATTGTTTCAGCAGCCCAATCAAAAGGAAGCCCCACTTCAATCTGTTTTACAGAAACGTTTAATTCTATAGTGTTATTTTCAACTTTAACCTCGCCATAAGGCAAGCCGTCCGCATAAATTCCAACAGTTTGATTGTTAAAAATGCTTAGTTTGTTATCAGTCCAAACATTTTTTGCCGTGTCGGAATAAAGATATAGCCCCATATCCAAATGGGCGTTGTCGTCCCAATGTTCTATAAAGTATCGTTTTTTACCATTGATTGTCCGTTCAATGGCAAAATAACTCACATCATTGATGACGCAAGTGTCTAAAAATTTGCCGTTTGGCGTATAGCAAACACTCCAGCCATTTAACCCTTGGCTTTGTTTAGAGTTTAAAACAGCAAGCGAGCCGTCGGCATTGACTACAAACAAATAGGTAGCGTGGTTTCTTTTAATAGAGCGGCGCACATCCATAGCAATAGGCGTCCGCATAACCGAAGGAGCTAGATAAGCCAAATCATCAGATTTATATTTTTCGTTTTCATAAGTGTAGGTCAAGCTGGCAACAGTCTGATTTACACCCTCAGAATTTTGTGTAATATAAATCATAGAACTGTCAATTTCTTTCGGTCGTACCGGGGCGCAAGGCACATCGCTTTGTTTTTCACTTGAAGCTCCTGGTTTAATAGGTATGTCTTTAATGGCAAATACGCCTTTATTAGTCAGTAAAAAAAGACGTTCCATAGCGTAAACGCGGCGAATTTCGCAAGAGCCGTCAGCATCTGCAGGAATTTCAACAGCTTCATCGTCCAAATTTTCTGATGTGGTCTTGAAAGTATATTGATTATTTGTCATTGAACCATTTACTTGATACGGCACAGCGTAGCTTCCGCCCATAAATAGCCGTCCTTGATAATGGCAGCTAGAATATGGATAACCGCGTGTTTTACTCCAAAGATCTTCTAACGGAACTTCTCCCTCCTGAATACATTTAACAATACATTGTGCTGCTGTTGAGTTTTGTTCTTCTATGGCAACAATAAGGTCTGGTTTATCCTGCTTGCCGTCAGTTCCAACAAATTCTATCTGAAAACAATTTGTAGTAACAACCGAAACCGTGCAGCCTCCTTTTGCTTTATCAACCGTTTCTAGTCCGTTAATTGCATTTTTTATATTGTCTGCGGTAACTGTAGCAGAAGCATTGTATTCAACGGAAAGACTTTTAGCACCGTCTAAAGAAATACGGATAGTGTCGCCGGCTGTAAAATTTTTAAATTTTATTTGTTGAACATCGTTTTTTCCGCCGGTTGTGTTATTAAAGGTCATTTTAGGGGCATTTTTCAGCGATATACTACCAAAGCTCCATGAAGAATTATCGCCTTGTCTTAGCAATTCCTTGAACTCGTATGATTTAGAGGTAATAATTAAAGTGTCCATTTTCTGGTTCAAATCTAAATCACGCAAATCAGCACCGTCATATGGTGTTGATTTTTCGGCTAGTGTTTTATCTTTAGAACGGACTAATAAACCTCTATCCCGAAAGATAAGTAAAAAACCCTCTTGAGGACTGACCTCAAAGCTGCCTAAACGGATTGGACTATCGGTAACGCTGAAATCTTGCACTAAACCGCCGCGCAGAGTTACTCCGCCGGTCGGCAAGCATACAACATTTGTCAATTCAAGCGCACCTTTTAAATAATGCTCAATATCAGCTCTGGCAATCATAGATTGATCTAATTGTCCGGCAGAAAAAGAATATTGTGTTTGCGGCTGTTTTCTCATCTAACCCCCAAAGCTGGAAAAAATTTAATTCTGGAAGCGGTTTTAGATTGTGCGTCTATATTTTTGGCCGTTGTTAAAGTAGATTGATAAATGGCATCAAATGTTCTGTATTCATCGTGTTTTCCTGTTACCGGAATAATTAAATCCCGAGCCAGTCTGTCAATCAATACCGTAACAAAATATGATGGCATAATATCTTCTTTAACATCAGCGCAATAAGTGATTACAGGATTTTCAGCGTCTGTATTTATTTTTCCATTCCGCCAAGTATATG
>USCF01000088.1 GCA_900553115.1 uncultured Alphaproteobacteria bacterium | reverse complement strand
TATTTCTCTTTAATAAAAGATACAAAGACAACAAATTTAATTCTTCATAATCACATCCACAATACTTATTTAATACAGTTTCATTGTACGTCTATTTGACAAATTTTGCAAGAACTATTTAAAAAAAGCCGGCTGCTAAAAAACAGGCGGCTTTAATCAATCTTAAAAAAACAAATCTACAAATAAACGACAAAGCGCGATTTTATCGGCGTGTCGTCATCTTTAGCAAAAGCTAAAGCTCCCGGCTCTGGCAAAAAATTGCTTAATATGCCTTTGGCGGACAAATACATGACTTCTGTCTGTAAATCATCGGCTTTTATGCCATGTTTACGCAACACAAACATCATATTATTAAACTCCGTCATATGTGCAAACATCTGTTCCCAATTTCCTAAACTAGGAAAATTACGAAAACGAGAATATTTGCTGCATTGAATATTTTCTTTATGCAAGACCTCATGCAGACTTTTGTACGTATTTGCAGCCACATCTTGTTTATGCACCAACAAACCATTAAACGAAATGCCCCACACTTTATCTTTTTGATTTAGATCCAAGTATGGCAACACTCGCAATTTTTTTCTTTTTGTTTCATAAACAATAGACATTGGCAGAAATATACGGTCTGGACTTTCTGTTTGTTCTTGCAACACAAAATACCTCTCGACTTCTTCTTCTGTCAAAGCAATCTTTTGCAAGAGATTAAATTTAGATTGTTTATCCATAATGCTAATAATTTAGAGAATAATTTTTATTACTCTCTTGTTATATCTAACCGATAACCAGTCGTCAACTTCTATTTTTTGGACTTATCTTCATCATTTGATATTTCGGCTTTAGTTTCGTGGTATGTATCTGAAATTATACGTTTAACATTTGTCGAAACTTCGGAACCAACTTCACTGACTGTTGAAGATTTGGTAATGCTTCCATTATAAAAACCGGCAACCACCAAATATATGATAAAAATTATCGCAAAATAAAACGCATATTTTAAAAATGTTCCCATAGTTTATCTCCTTTGTTATCTGTAAAAGAGATATACGCGTTTTACACTTTTTCAAGTAACAGCTTCTAGCGACGTTCAAAAAGTTTTTCGACATCCGCTAATTTGATTTTTACATAAGTCGGACGACCATGGTTACATTGGCCAGAATGCTCGGTCTTTTCCATATCACGCAGCAAGCGGTTCATTTCTTCTATATTCAGCGGACGCCCTGCCCGCACCGAACCATGACAGGCAATCGTGGCACAAATATGATGAATTTTATCACTAAGAGCATATTCTCCGCCCCACTCAGAAATTTCTGCCGCTATATCCTTAACCAGCTTTTTAACATCTGTATCACCCAGCAAGGCCGGAATCTCTCGCACTAACACTGCCGAAGCGCCAAATTCTTCCAGCATCAAACCAAGCTGCGCCAACTGTGGAGCATATTCCAAAATATTTTCCTTTTCTGACAGGCTTAAATCCACAACTTCCGGTAACAAAAGCATTTGCGTTGGCATTTGCTCGTGTTTAGCCATACTCTGCTTCATCTTTTCCATTGTTATACGCTCATGAGCAGCATGCTGGTCAATAATGACAATACTGTCTTCGGTTTGCGAGATAATGTAGGTATTATGAAACTGCGCCTTAGCCAAACCAAGTTCGCCGACTTTTTCTAATGTTTCCACAGTCGGTTCTTCGGCCACACGCACCGAAAATTTGCTTTCCAGCTCTGGAATAGACATTGTGGAAGCTGCGCTTTTACCTCTGCTGCCGCCAAAATTATGCACATGATTAAAAGGAGTTGAGGCAAAACTTGCTGCCCGTTCTCGCAACATATAACTGTTTGAAGAAAGAACGGCATTATTGCTCTGCGGCTCGTTTTGATTTTCTTCTCCCTCAATTGTACGTTCCAACAAATGTTCCAGCCCGCCGGTTTCAGCGCTTTTTTGCCCGCCAAAACTCAAAGCATGGCGAATACTACCTACCAGCAGACCACGGATAGCCCCGTTGTCATAAAAACGCACTTCCGCTTTGGTTGGATGCACATTCACGTCAACATACATCGGTTCTACTTCAATAAACACCGCACAGGCCGGATATCGCCCCGCCGTCATCATATCTTGATATGCGCCTTTGATTGCGCCCAAAATGAGTTTATCCCGCACCGGACGATTGTTGACAAATAGAAATTCCGATAAAGAATTGGCTTTATTATAGGTTGGAACGCCGATAAAGCCACTGATTTTACAAAAATCATTGCCAGCATCAATCGCCACAGAATTTTCTTCAAACTCGCCGCCCATAACATCTGCCACGCGTCGCTGCCGACAATCAAACAATTCTCCCTGACAAGCGTTTAGCGCTACTTTCTTTTTGCCGTCGCTGCTCAAATAGAATGAAATCTGCGGGTTGGCCAAAGCTATGCGCTGCAGCATATCCACACACTGCGCCGCCTCCGAAGCGTCAGACTTCATAAATTTTAAGCGCGCCGGTGTCGTATAAAACAAATCGCGCACCTCAATTTTGGTTCCCAAAGGAACGGCCGCCGGTCTGACATCGCTTTTGTCACCGCCGTTGACGCTGATTTGCCAGCCGCTATCCGCGTTTTGCTGACGTGAACTGATTGTTAATTTGGCAACAGAAGCAATAGACGGCAGCGCCTCGCCTCTGAACCCCAAAAAATTTATATTGAACAAATCATTATCCGGTAATTTTGAAGTGGCGTGCCGTTCCACAGCCAAAGGCAGTTCTTCAACGCTGATACCTTTACCATTATCAACAACCGTAATCAGGTTTTTTCCGCCGCCTTCCAGCGTGACCTCTATTTTTGAGGCTCCGGCATCAATTGCGTTTTCTACCAATTCTTTTATCACCGAAGCCGGACGCTCTATCACCTCACCGGCGGCTATTTGGTTGACTAAATTAGACGGTAAAACGCGAATTGGCATAGTTCAAACTACTTTCTAATTTTTTTGATATAATTGATTAACGCCGTTGTGGAGCTGTCATGTTCAACGCCAAAGGCGGTTCCTTCAATCTCCGGCAATATATTCAAAGCCAGTTTTTTGCCAAGTTCAACACCGAATTGGTCAAAAGAGTTAATATTCCAAATAACTCCTTGCACATAAATTTTGTGTTCATACATAGCAACCAACATACCCAAAGTATACGGGTCCAGCTTTTTAACCACAATGGTATTTGACGGACGATTGCCGGAAAAGCTCTTATATTTTTTCAGAGCTTCAATTTCGTCTTTACTCTTTCCGGCTTTTTCCAGTTCCAAAGCCGCCTCTTCTACGGTTTTACCCTGCATCAAAGCTTCGCCTTGAGCCAAAACGTTTGATAGCAAAATTTGATGATGATTACCGATTTCATTGTGAGAAATTGCCGGAATTATAAAGTCTACCGGCACAATTTCGGTTCCTTGGTGCAAAAGTTGGAAAAACGAGTGCTGCACGTCGGTTCCGGCACCGCCAAACAAAGCCGGTCCGGTCGCGTAACTAACCGGTTTGTTATCCAAGCCAATTGATTTACCGTTGCTTTCCATATCCAGCTGCTGCAAATAAGCCGGCAGATATTGTAAATATTGGTCATACGGCACAACGCAATAGCGATGTATACCATAAAAATTGTTATACCAAATTCCAAGCAAAGCCAAAACAACCGGAATATTATGTTCCAATTCAGTTTCGGCAAAATGCTTGTCCATAGCATTTGCGCCTTTGAGCATACGTTCAAAATTTTCAAAACCCACGGCAATGGAGATAATCATACCAATGGCAGACCACATAGAATAGCGGCCACCGACAAAGTCCCAAAATTCAAACATATTATCGGAATTGATACCAAATTTTTCCACTTCGGCTTTGTTGGTTGAAAGCGCTATAAAATGCTTAGCAACGGCATGTTCTCCCAAAGCGTCTACCAGCCATTTGCGGCAGGTTTTGGCGTTAGTAAGAGTTTCTATGGTAGTAAATGTTTTTGAAGCCACAATAAAAAGAGTTGTTTCCGGATCAATTTTATTCAAAACCTCGGCGCAAGCTGTGCCGTCAATATTCGAAATAAAATAACATTTGATATCTTTTGCCCAATACGGACGCAAAGCCTCAACCGCCATACGAGGTCCCAAATCCGAGCCACCAATGCCGATATTGACAATATTAGTCAGTTTTTTGCCGGTATAGCCGGTAAATCTTCCCAGACGAACAGCTTCGGAAAAATCTTTCATTCGAGCTAAAACTTCGCGGATTTTTGGCATAACGTCGCGGCCATCGACATAAATCGGAGTATTATCCTGATGACGCAAAGCCACATGCAAAACCGCACGGTTTTCAGTTTTATTAATTTTTTCTCCGCTGAACATTGATTTTATGCGTCCGCACACGTCACGTTCTTTAGCCAAATCAAACAAAGCCGACATCACGCTGTCATCAATTCTGTTCTTAGAATAATCAAGCAGTAAATTTTCTAACTTTAAAGAATATTTATCAGCTCTGTTTTCATCAGCTGCAAATAAATCTTTCATTTGTGTTTTTTTGAAACGACGGTAAACACTGTCTAATTTACCCCATGATTTTAATTTATTTCTTCCGAACATTTTTTTTATTTTTCCTCCTCACTATCAACTCCGATATTCACAAAATCCGGAATTGAACTAAAATATTTTTTTGCCGCTTCATTAGCATCTTTCAACGACACATTGCGGACATAATCATTGCGCTTATCTAAAAAATCAAGACCTAAATTATATTTTTGCATTGAAACCAGCATTCCCGAAACGCCATCTATGTTGGCAAAACGCAAATAAAACGAATTTATCAAAGAGTTCTTAGCCTCGTTTAACTCTTTATTGCTTAGGCCTTTTTCACCTAATCTCAGCCATTCTTCTTTCAGCATTTGCTGCGCTTTGGCAAAATTTTCGTGGGTTGCAGAAAAACCTCCGCCGATTAGCGCCGCCGCATCACTAATTGAAAGATAGGTATAAACGCCATAAGTTAAACCTTCTTTTTCTCTGATTTTTTTGGAAAGACGAGAACTCAAACCGGATTCGCCAAAAATATAGTTGACCAGATATAAAGGATAAAAAGCGGCACTATCGCGAAATGTTCCGTTTGCCGCCAATCGTGTCAAAGCCTGCGCGGAACTGCGTTCGGTGTTATACTCCACACCATCAGCCGAAAAATCAATTTTAGGCAGCGGCTTTGTCAAACTTTCTTTCGGCAGTTTTATAAATAAATCTTCCAGTAGCTTTTTAGCTTCAGCGGCAGATAAATCGCCTGCTATGCCAAC
>USCF01000087.1 GCA_900553115.1 uncultured Alphaproteobacteria bacterium | reverse complement strand
CGGTTTCTGACCGCTTAAACGCCTGTATTTATATAATTCAGGTGTTTATTTTTATATTGTTCTTGACAAAAAATACAAAACAAACTATATTCAAAGACAAATCTTAATTATTAATTTAAATTTTATACGTATGGGTTCTAAAATTTCCAAAAAATCTCAAAAGAGTGATGTTACTTTGGCTTTTTTAAAGTCTGTGAGCTGTACTCGTAAGTGGTCTGTGGTAGATAATTTTTGTGCTCAAGAGCAAATGCTTAGCCCGCAAGCTTTTCAGGTGCTGATAAGCATATATAAGCGGACACAGAAACAAAAGAGCGCCGCAAAAACCGCCGCGGGTATTGAAGCTTTTATTTTTAGCCACAACATTATTCCGCAGGGACTGCAAACCGCAGCCGATGTGCGTGATTGGAATTATCTTTTGCGCTGGTTTATGCAGCTTTCCGGTAATACGGACGCTGCTGATGAAGAGGTTGCAAAAAGTCTGATTTATGACTGGTGGAAAGATCTCAGAAATAAACATATGAGCGATGCTAATGTGTTTAAGCTGGTTACCAAAACTACGGTTTTGACAGCTGGCGCATGGCAGGGGATTTTTCCAAAGCAAAAGCTGCTGAGTGATTTTTCGGACGAAATGCTGCTGCATTGCGGGGAAATTGACCTGCTGATTGAGAGAGGCGAGAGCAACTATGTTATTCATTATTTGAATAAGTTTGACATGGTGAACGCTGCGCCAGAGGTTAAAGCGGTGATTTGCCGTTGGGCTGCCAAGATTCCGGCTAAAGAGATGATGGAATATTTATATGGCGCTGCGGCTAGTCCGAATAAAATCGAAAACTTCCGCATTTTTGCCATGCATCCGCTGGGACTTGATTTTTTGATGCAAAAAGATTGTTTTGGTCTGATTGCACAAATGGAAAAGCCTTTTAAGGCAGTTGTGAATGATTATCCGTCTGTCTTTACCAGCTTTGCCAGCCGTGAAACTTATGCCAGTTGTCTGAGTAAAGCTCTTGATGAGGCTATTTAGAATTTTATTCAATGAAAAAAACTCTCCTTGTTGGTTAAGGAGAGTTTTTTTGTTACTCATCAAAGTTTTTTCGCAGCAGTTCAATTTCGGCAGCGTATCCAGCCAAATCATTTGGTGTTTCTAAAACAAACGGCAAATTTTTTACGGCATGGTGATTGATAAAGCTAAATAGCGGTTTTGCACCTATTTCACCGGCTCCGATTTTAGCGTGGCGGTCTTTGTTAGAGGCAAGCGGCATCAAGCTGTCGTTTAAGTGAATGGCTTTCAAATGCTGCAGTCCGATTATTTTATCAAATTCGGCCATTACCCCATCTAGATTATTTACAATATCATAACCGGCGGCAAAAACATGGCAGGTGTCAAGGCAGACGCCAAGTTTGTCTTTTAGTTTAACACCGGCGCGAATTTCTGCCAGTTCTTCAAAACTACGCCCAATTTCCGAGCCTTTGCCAGACATGGTTTCTAACAAAACAATAGTGTTTTGCTCCGGTGTCAAAATACGGTTAAGCAAGTCAATAATCATTGCTATACCCATGCTAACGCCTTGCCCAACATGCGAACCTGGGTGAAAATTGTAGTAGTTGTGCGGAATAAGCTCCATACGCTTGAGGTCGTCACTAAAAACCATCTCGGCAAATTCTCGGGTTTGCGGATTATCCGAGCACGGATTGAGCGTATACGGCGCGTGAGCAACAACAGGCGCAAAATGATTTTCGGCTGCTAAAGCGCGGAATTTTGCCACATCAGCGAGGTCTATATCCTTAGCTTTGCCGCCCTGTGGATTGCGGGTAAAAAATTGGAAAGTATCGGCTTTGATGGATAAAGCTTCTTTGCCAATATGCGCAAAACCTTTAGAAATGGAGAGATGACAACCGATATGCAGCATTTTTTCCCCTTATTCAATAATCAAAATTAAACTATCTTTAACGCCTACAACTTTAGCTGTGTCGCCCTTTTTGAAAGCTTTTTGACAAGATGCCAGCCAATAGGTATCGCCGATTTTTACTTTAGTGCGGTTGTCGGCAGCGTCTTCGGCAACCGTAACCAGCTGTCCAACATATTGTTCGGCGGTGTTGTTCAGGTTTTTATATTCGGCAGGTACTTGCGCTTTGTTAAACACATAGCGGTATACGGCCACGCCGATAACGGCAAAAACACCAGACGCAATGGCAAATATAATCAGCTGCGTGGTAAATTCCAGCGGCAAAAAATAAACGGTTACACCAACGATAAAAGCGGCAAAACCAAACCAGATTAAATATACCCCAGGCACAATCAGCTCCAATAAAGAAAGCATAAGTCCGGCGATTATCCAGTTAACAACAGGAGAGTTAAACATTGTTTGTTACTCCTTGTTTGCTGCTTTTTTAGCGGCAGGTTTAGTGTTCATCACATCTTTTACCAGTTCGGAAATTCCAGCAACGGTGCCCATAACCTGTGTTGTGTCAACCGGCAGCATCAGCAGTTTTTCATTTGGCGAAGTTACAATGCCTTGCAAAGCGCTGATATATTGCTGACCTAAAAAGTAGGAGAGGGATTTTGGATCGCCTTTGGCTATGGCGTCAGAAATAAGCTTTGTTGCCATAGCTTCGGCTTGGGCAGAGCGCTCACGGGCTTCAGCCTCGCGGAAAGCGGCTTCTTTTTTACCTTCGGCTTCCAAAATTACTGATTGCTTAGAACCTTCTGCCTGCAAAATCTCGGCTTGACGCAAACCTTCGGCTTCCAAAATATTGGCGCGTTTTTCACGTTCGGCCTTCATCTGGCGAGCCATGGCATCAATCAAATCTTTTGGCGGAGTAATATCTTTTATTTCTACGCGGGTAACTTTTACGCCCCAAGGAATGGTGGCCTCATCAACAACAGAAAGCAGTTTTTGATTGATGATGTTGCGCTGAGAAAGCAATTCGTCGATTTCCATACTACCGATAACCGTACGAATGTTGGTCATAACCAAATTCATAATGGCATAGTCCAAATCTTCTACCTGATATGCAGCTTTTGTGGCGTCTTGGATTTGGTAAAACAGCACACCATTAACGGTCACCATGGCGTTATCTTTGGTGATAACTTCTTGTGATGAAACTTCTAAAACCTGTTCCTTGCGGTTGATTTTGGCGCCGATAGTTTCCAATACCGGAATTAATATATGAAATCCAGGGTGCAGAGAACGCGTGAAACGACCGAAATTTTCGACAGTGTATTCGTATCCTTGACGAACGATAACCACAGATTTAACTAAAACAACAAAAACAAGTGCAATAAGCACAATGGCTAAAGTTTCCATAATTTTCTCCTTAAAATAATAACAATGCTGTAAGTGTAGCTGGATTTTGTTTTAATTACAATAAAAAAATCCCAACTTTTTAGGGTTGGGATTAATTTTAGCTAAACAATGTGTCTATTTAGTGTTTTGTTTGAATTTTTGAAAGTTATCATAAACCACCGAGCGGGCATGCGATCTGCTAGAACCATCAGCAGCAGATTTTTCATTTGCTGATAGTTTGTTGGTTACATTGCCTTCATTGTCTTTTACTTCAACAACGCGATCACCGGTTTTGGATAATTTGGTGTATGAAACAGACGAACCATCAGCATGACGAACGGTTGTGACTTTATCCATTTTTCCGTCGTTATCAATATCCATTTTTGTAACTGTTTTTGAAGAACCTTCTTTTTCTCCGGTTTTATAAAACTTGGTTTTGGTACGTCCAATTTTTTTGTCATCTTCATAATAAGTTACCTTGGTGGATTCTGAATTTTTACCAATCTTTGCTTTGTATTCAGTTTTATTGCCGTCTTCATCGGTAATAGTCAGGTTTGCATTTTTGCTTATTTTTACACCATTAGCTTCGTTAAAGGCAGAGATAGCAGCTATTGAATTTTCGGCTTCTACTTCGCCTTTTAGACCTTTCAGTTTATCTATACGACCCTGAATGTGGTATTTTTGTTTTTCCACAATTTCTTCAGCTGTTTCCATTGTTTGACCCTCTGGATTTTCTTGCAATGTAGTGTCTTCAGTATTGGAAACGGTGTCTGAACTGTGGAAAGCGGCATCGCCGGCAGAATGACCGCCGCTGTGGTGTTGGGCGTGTTCGGCCTGCCAAACTTGCAGATTATGCACTCTGGCGCTGCGGTCGTTAGCCCATTCTTGGATTTGAGAACGCTGTTCGTCATTAAGTTTGGCATTATCAACCAATTTAGCCAGTTCATGCTGACGATAAAAATGATTGTCTCCTTCTTTAATAACCCCCATTTCTCGCAGCATTTCATTAGCATTTTTAGCGTCAATGCCAAAAGAATCTAAACGGTGCGCCGCACTGTCTGCATTATTCCAGCTTTCTTCAACCGCGCTGATTTTGTTTGCTCCCATCTCTTTAGCGGCGGCAGAGATTGATTTGCTAATATTTTCACCATTTTTGGCTTCTTCGGCGGCAGTGTTGTCATGTTCGCCTAAATGAATGTATTCGGCGGCGGAAGCAGCGGTCAAACCTATGGCCGCACCGGATACGGCGGCTACAAAAGCTGTTTTAGGGTTAGATTTGCGGGCTAGTTCTGCGCTTTTATAAAGTGCGTTAGCTTGCACAGCATCAATATTTGGCGCAACTTCTTGCAGGACAGCCGAAAACTCTTCCGGAGAAGCTGTTTTTTCAATTTTTTTGACCATTTCATCGGTTGCTTTAACGCCGTTTTGTTCTAAAATTCGTTTAATCTCTTTGCGGGCAGAGCGGAGATTGTTGTATTCAGACAATCCTTTTACCATACCAATGCCTAAAGATGACATCATGCTGACAGCGCGCCGCGGAGAAGAAGCAATTTTTCCAAAACCGGCTTTTAGTGCGCTGCCGACAGAATTAACCTGTTGTGAAGCTTCTGCCGCATTGGCAATATGTTCGCCGGCGTTGCCTGTAACTTCATTAAATAAATGTCCGCTGATACCGCTTTGCATTGCCAGACCACCGTCTAAAACTGCAGCTCCGGTAAAGCCCACAGAAATTGCAGTAGAGGCAACTTGACCAACTAAGGTAAACAGCTGAGCTCGATTTTCTTTTTTGCCTAAATGTTTTATAAAATCTTTGAAACTGCCGCCTTCTTTTTCTTTGTATTGTTTATATGATTTACGAATGGTGTTAGTTGTTTTTATAGCCGAATAAGCAGCTAGGCCGACCGGACCGAAAAGTGCGCTGACAGCTGCTGTTTTTGTTATTTTTAAAACAATGGGTTTAACAAAACTGAAAGCTTTGTGTATTTTAGGTTGTTTTTGGTCA
>USCF01000086.1 GCA_900553115.1 uncultured Alphaproteobacteria bacterium | reverse complement strand
TATATCAATAAGCAACTTATTTTTAACTAAAACTTGCAATCTAATGAAACAAAACAAACGAAATTTCCATAGTATTGTTATTGGAGCCGGAGCGGCCGGATTGATGTGCGCCAAACATATTGCTAAAACCGGAAGCGTATTAATTTTGGAAAAACAGCCGCAGCTTGCCGCCAAAGTTAAAATATCCGGCGGCGGAAAGTGTAATTTCACCAATTTAGGCGTGAGCGCAAATAATTACCTTTGCACAAATCCGCATTTTGTAAAGTCGGCTCTGGCGCGTTTTACTCCGCAAGATATTATAAAAATTCTACAGCAAAACCATATTAAATATGAAGAACGGCAAAACCAACAGATGTTTGCTTTTTCCGCCCAAGAAATTGCCGATATGTTGCTAAAACAATGCTTAGAAAAAAATGTAAAAATTCAAACAAAATGCTTAATCGAAAGCATAGAAAAAAACAATGATATTTTCAAAATAGAAACAAATTTTGGCTGCTATACCTGTGATAATCTGATTGTTGCCACCGGCGGTGTGTCATATCCTAAAATTGGCGCCACCGATTTTGGCTATAAAATAGCTCGTCAATTTGGGCATAAAATCATCAATCCCCGTCCTGCGCTGGTTGGTTTGACTGCTTTACCAAATTTGCGGAATTTTTGTTCTGATTTGGCCGGTGTTTCTGTTCCGGTAATCATCACCATCGGCAAGAAAAAAATCGCCAGAGATTTACTTTTTACGCATTTGGGAATCTCCGGTCCAGCTGTTTTAATCGCTTCACTTTATTGGCAAAGCGGGCAGACTTTTTACATAGATTTTTTGAACGGACAAAGCCTTGATGATCTGCTGCAGCAGCAAAATAAAAAGACCATAAGCCAAATCATCAGTAATGTTTTACCTTCTAATTTTGCTAAAAAAATTGTGGGCGACTTAGATTGTAAAATTGAAAATTTAAGTAATAAAAACAAACAATTGTTAAATGAACGGCTTACAAAATTTGCCTTTACTCCGCAAAAAACCATGGGATTTGACCGCGCAGAAGTTACGGCCGGCGGAGTTGATGTCAGTCAGATTTCATCACAAACAATGGAAAGTAAACTTTGCCAGCATTTGTTTTTTATTGGCGAAGTTCTTGACGTTACCGGCGAGCTTGGCGGTTTAAATTTACATTGTGCTTGGCCCTCTGCACATGCCGTAAAAATATAAATTACAAACTTTATCAGATAAAAAAACACACCCTCAACCTAAAATCAGTCAAGGGTGTGTCATTTATTTACTTTATAGCTTATTTACCAGCGTTAGCGTCTTTAACAGATACAGACAAATCGTCGGCAATACGAGCAGAACGACCACGCAAAGCACGCAAGAAGTACAATTTTGCACGGCGAACTTTACCGATACGAGATACTTCAATTTTAGCAACGTTTGGTGAATACAACGGGAATACACGTTCTACACCTTCACCGAAAGAAATTTTTCTAACTGTGAAAGAAGAGTTCAAACCGTCGTTTTTACGAGCAATGCAAACACCTTCATAAACTTGGATACGTTCACGGTCGCCTTCTTTTACTTTTGTATGAACGCGCAAAGTATCACCCGGCTTAAATGTCGGCATATTTTTGCCTTCCATGAGCTTTTCAATTTGCTCTTTTTCAATATTTTCAAGAATGTTCATTAGTTTTACCTTTATTTGTTAATTTGTTACCTTATAAACCCAAATCTGTCTAAAATCAAGTATTTTCTAACAGATCCGGACGTCTTTCTTTAGTTATTTGCAGAGCCTTCTCTTTTTGCCATTTAGCCACGTTTTCGTGATGACCGCTTAAGAGAACTTCCGGTACTTTGCGGTTTTTCCATTCTATGGGGCGGGTATATTGCGGATATTCCAACAAACCGTTTTCAAAACTTTCGTTTTCGGTGGACGCCGCGTTACCCAACACATTCGGCAAAAGCCGAACAACCGCGTCAAGCATTATCATTGCCGCCTGCTCGCCGCCGGTCAAAATATAGTCGCCGATACTGAGTTCTTCGATATTGTATTCTTCTAAAACTCGTTCGTCAATTCCTTCAAACCGACCGCAGATAATCGTCAAATTATCTTCTTTGCTCAATTCATGCACTTTTTGCTGCGTCAGCACCTGCCCTCTCGGACTCATATAAATGATTTTACCCCCTTTATAGTTGTGGTCAATCGCGTTGCCCAACACATCTGGACGCATAATCATTCCGGCACCGCCGCCGCATGGAGTGTCATCAACCGAACCATGCTTATCAAATGCATAATCGCGAATGTTGACAGTTTCTATGTTCCAAATTCCGTCTTTTAAGGCGCGTCCGGTTAAGGAAGTACCTAAAAAACCAGGGAAAATTTCCGGAAAAATGGTCAGAATTTTAACATTCAGCGCCATTTTCTTCCTCGCTGTCATCATCAGCAAAAATCATAGTTGCAGACGAAACAATAATATAACCTTCTTCCAGATTGATAGTCGGCACATACTGCTTGGTAAACGGCAGCATTTCAGTTTCTTTGCGATGCGGCAATTTTATTTCAATTATCTCGCCGGCGCCAAAGTTGCTAAAACGCGCAACCGTGCCAATTTCCTTATCCAAAGAGTTGAGATATACTTTTAAGCCGATGATATCGCTTAAATAATATTCTTCTTCCGGCAACTGCGGCAAAACATCGCGATTGACATATAATTCGGTGCCAATCAGGGCTTCGGCGGCGTTGCGGTCGTTTACGCCTTCAATTTTCAGACGCATAACCTCTTTGTGCGGACCAACTGCTTTGATTTTGAATTTATGCGCAGCCTCTTTATCTTCTACCAAGCCATATTTATCAATATCAGCCGGATTATCGGTGTAGCTGTGAACTTTCACCTCGCCGCGCAAACCATGTGCGGCAACAATTTTTCCAAGACATACGCGTTTTTCAGTCATCAAAGTTCCAATCTAAGGCTCAAAATAACTACCTAATTGTTACATTGCTGAAAATTATTCAGCGGAAGAAGCAGCTTCGGCAGCAGCGGCAGCTTTAGCTTCTTTTTCTTTCATTCTTTCAACAGCTTTTGCTTTTGGAGCAGATTTTTTAGGCTGTGGAACAATTTTTGGAGCTTCGCACAAACCCAAGTTTGCAAACAATTTTTGCAATCTTTCTGTCGGCTGAGCGCCTTTTGCCAACCAAGCGGCAACTTTTTCTTTGTCTACAACCAATCTTGCTTCATGGTCTTGAGGCAACAACGGATTGTAAGAACCCAATTTTTCAATAAATCTACCATCACGAGGAGCTCTTTGATCAGCTGCAACGATACGGTAATAAGGACGTTTTTTAGAACCACTGCGAGAGAGTCTGATACGTACTGACATTTTATAAATTTCCTTTCTTTGTTACAAAACATAACTTCCGCTTAAAACGGAAACTTTTTGTTAAACCCGCCAAACGGCATGCCGCCCATCGGATTTCCCTTAAACAATTTAGACATCGCCGACAAAGAGCCGAACTTGCCCATTTTTTTCATCATGCCGGACATTTGCTCGTATGATTTGAGCAAAACATTCACATCATGAACAGTTACTCCGGAGCCCTGTGCGATTCTTCTCTTGCGAGATGCTTTTATCAAATCAGGATTCAAGCGTTCTTTTTTTGTCATCGACAAAATGATTGCTTCCTGTTTTTTCATCAGATTGTCGCACATGCCGGACTCTTCAATCTGAGATTTATATTTAGACAACCCCGGAAGCATACCGATAATGCTGCCGATACTGCCCAATTTTTTTATCTGCCGCATTTGCTCCAGCATATCGTTCAAATCAAACGAACCTTTCAGCATTTTTCCGGCCATTTTTTCGGCTTCGGCTTTATCCACGTTTTCAATGGCTTTTTCCACCAAAGAAACCACGTCGCCCTGCCCCAAAATACGTCCGGCTATGCGGTCAGCATGAAACTCTTCCAATTCATCAATTTTTTCGCCCGTTCCCAAAAACTTTACCGGCGCACCGGAAATCATTTTCATAGAAAGAGCGGCACCGGCGCGGGACGAACCGTCTATACGGGTCAAAACCAAACCGGTAATACCAATTTTATCGTTAAATTCTTTGGCCACATTGCAGGCTTCCTGACCGATTAAAGCATCGGCAACCAACAAAGTTTCAACCGGCTGCGCCAGCTTTTTAACCTCGGCAACTTCCTGCATTAAAACTTCATCAATCTGCAAGCGGCCGGCCGTATCCAAAATCAGCAAATCATACACGCCTTTTTTAGCATCAGCCAACGCGCGCTTGGTAATTTCAAGCGGCTTTTCGCCGGCAACAATCGGCAATGTATCAACACCGATTTGTTTACCGAGCTGAGCTAATTGCTCTTGAGCGGCCGGACGGTATACGTCTAATGAAGCCAGCAAAATACGCTTATTTTTTTTCAGCTTAGCGGCAATTTTAGCAGTTGTGGTAGTTTTACCCGAACCTTGCAGACCAACCATCAAAAAACAAACCGGAGCCGGTGCGTTAAAGTTTAGACTTTCATCGCCGTCACCAAGCAGTTTAACCAGTTCATCATGCACGATTTTAACAACCATTTGCCCTGGCTGCACCGATTTAACCACCTTTTCTCCAAGAGACTGTTCTTTAACTTTGGCAATAAAGTTTTTAACCACCGGTAATGAAACATCGGCTTCAAGCAGCGCCACGCGAATTTCACGCATAGCATCGTCAATATCTTTTTCCGACAGCACTCCTCTGGAGGTTATCTTAGAAAAAGCCTGGCTCAGCTTGTCGGTCAAATTTTCAAACATTTCTGTTTTTTACCTTTATCACCTTGTTAATACAAACAAATTTACGTCAGTGTGCGAAACCTCGCTGGCTGACGGACTCCTCGGAGCTTGAATTTTTTACGACTCTTTTGGTAAAAATTCACTAAATTTGCTTTGTTTATACTTAAAAAATCCCCGCTTGTCAACATCTTTTTAAAACAAAAAAGGAGCATTTTTCCAACACCCCTTTTTTTTGCAAACAGAAGATTAACTATCCATCGCTAAACGTCCAAGATACAAAATAAAACCACCTATACAAACAACGACAAAGCCAACACACAAAGGAACAATAATATCCCAAACATTCTGAGAATGCACATGGCTAAGACGAGAATTTTCAATCTCCACCACGTCGCCTTTTTTGTAAGCCGGATAGTTTTCACTGTCTTGACAAGCCTCAACAGAAAATGTTTTAGGCTCGGTCACGCCTTCAAACTTAAAAGTCATGTCAGTTGAAGTAGCTGTCACATCTTCGACGGTATAAACTTCACCATCTTGATGCGAAATATCTCCTGAACACGAT
>USCF01000085.1 GCA_900553115.1 uncultured Alphaproteobacteria bacterium | reverse complement strand
AGGTAAAAAATAATGGTTTCTATCTTAGGCACACTGTTTAAGTACAAAGAAAAAGAATCTCCAGATGTTTTGGGATATTTTCCCGAACGAGTCCATGTTGATGCTTTTCCAGAGCGCCGCTATTTGTGGACCTCACGTTTTTTGGTTATGCTGACCTGTTTAAGTATATGTTTCAATATGCTGATAGCCTGTATAATTTATTTACTGCTACCAGAACAGCATGTGCGGCCAAGGTTGTTTGTTTTGGATAATGATGTTAATCAGGTAAAAGTTTTGGAGCCTGACGAAAGATACTATTATGCCAGCGATTTGATTGCTGAGCAGTATATTCGTGACTACATAGTGCTGCGTTACACCATTACTGAAGACTATGCCGAGTTGCAAGACAGATGGCGTAAAAATTCTATTTTATATTGGTATTCCACCGATCAGATTTTTGAAGACTTTACTAAAAATGAGGCCGAGTCGGCGGCTAAACAATTCAAAGCCATCGGTTTGCAGCGATATATTGAAATAGATTGGACAAGACGTATGTCTTTATCAATGTGGATGGTGCAGTTCAAAACATATGATATCACCCGCGATAATCCAAAACCAAAAGTAGACCTGTGGCGAGCAACCTTGCGTGTTGGCTATGACGGCGGATTGCGTTTCAGCAAACCGGAAGAGCGTTTGCTAAATCCTTATGGATTTTTGGTTTACAGTTATACTTTGTCATATCAAGGCGACTATCGCAATGGTCCTGATGAAGTGGATTCCAATTTGAAATATAATTTGATGATGTATTAATCTGTTTACACAAAAAAAAGTCCCTTATTCTATTGGGAACAAGGGACCTATTTTTTATTGCACCGGTGTGCCTTCTACTAACATAGTCAGGTTGTATGTAAACAACTTTACGGCAATAGACATCAAGATAATGCCAAAAGCTTTTTGGAAAATGCAGATAATTCCCGGAGAAAGCATTTTTTCCAATTTCGGAGCTGATTTTAAGCCCAGATAAACAATTATAATATTTAATACAATTGCTAAGATAATGTTCAAATCCGCATATTGCGAACGAATGGCCAAAATAGTTGTAAACGAACCGGCACCGGCAATCAGCGGAAATACAATCGGCGTAAAAGTGGCGTCATTGGCAGAATATTTATTTTCATGAAAAATATGCACGTCCAAAATCATTTCCATAGAAATAATGAAAATAATGATTGAGCCGGCAATAGCAAATGATGAAATATCTAAGCTGAATAATTGCAAAAAAGCATTACCCATATACATAAAGCCAATAAATAAAATAAGCGAAATAATAGAGGCGCGTCCGGCATGAATCGTCCGCCCGTCTTGCAACAAGTTTAAGACAACCGGTAAAACGCCTATAATATCAATGATAGCAAATAAAACTACAAACGCACTCAAAAACTGCGTGGTATTATAAGTGCTTAAAAAAGCAGTTAAGGCTTCCATTTTAAACTCCTAAATAAAAAAAGAAAAACGGCGATATTTTTTATATCGCCGCCGTTCTAGCAAACTAAATTTAATTAGTCAATCTTTTTTGCTTCGATGCGCATTTTATAGAAAGAACGCCATACAAACACAATACCGATAACAAAAAATACGATACCGATAGATGTTGCCAAACATTCTGATTGCGCCGAAACTTTTGCAGCCATTTCTGCTGCCAGTAATCCAAACAAAGTTGTAAACTTAATAATCGGATTCAAAGCAACTGAAGCTGTGTCTTTATACGGATCACCAACAGTGTCGCCCACAACAGAAGCTGCGTGCAGTTCTGTACCTTTTTCATTAAGGTCTACTTCAACCACCTTCTTGGCGTTATCCCAAGCGCCGCCGGCGTTAGCCATATACAAAGCCTGATACAAACCGAAAATAGCGATAGAAATCAAGTAGCTGGCAAATAATTCCGGACTAAAGAACGCAAAGGCAATTGCAAAAGAGAAAATAACAATAAAGATGTTAAACATACCCTTTTGCGCATACTGTGTACAGATTTTAACCACTGTCTTAGAATCTTCAACCGAAGCAGCTTTGTTGGTGTCCAATTTAATATGCTCTTTAATGTAATTTACTGCACGATAAGCACCGGTAGAAACCGCCTGAATAGACGCTCCTGAGAACCAGTAAATTACGGCACCGCCCAAAATCAAACCAAGCAAAACTCGAGCATCAAGCAAGTTTAATTGCAGGTTCAAAAGCAAGATGATAGAGAAAATCATGGTTGTAGCACCAATAACGGCTGTACCGATTAATACCGGTTTAGAAGTAGCTTTGAAGGTATTTCCGGCCGAGTCGTTAGCCTCTAGCAAATGTTTGCCTTGTTCAAAGTCTGGTTCAAAACCATAGTCGTTTTTAATTTCTTTTTTGATGCCTTTGATGTCTTCAATTTGTGAAAGTTCAAACACAGACTGTGCATTATCTGTCACCGGACCATAGCTGTCTACGGCAATTGTAACAGGGCCCATGCCAAGCATGCCAAACGCCACCAGACCAAAAGCAAATATTGTTGGATAAATCATAATCTGCGATAAATCGCCTAACGAGGTGAGATAAGCAACAGACATCAAACCAGCCATAACCACACCCTGCCAAAAACCAGAGAAGTTACCGGCAACAATACCGGAAATGATGTTCAGAGAAGCACCGGCTTCACGGCTGGCGTTAACAACTTCTTGAACGTGCTTAGATTTTGAAGATGTGAAAATCTTTGTAAATTCCGGAATAATGGCAGCGGCCAAAGTCCCGCAGCTGATAATAACGGACATTTCCCACCAAATGTTTGAACCAAAGCTTTCTTTTGGCAGCATCAAATAAGAAACACCGAAAGTTACCATAATAGAAATCAAAGATGTTAACCAAATCAGACTGGTTAAAGGAGCTTCAAAGTCAAACGATTTTTTGTCGCCATAGATTTTTTTAGCAATGTAACCATTTAAGGCATATGCAACAACGGAAGTGATAATCATCAAAACGCGCATTGCAAAAATCCAGGTGATCAAGCGAGCTTGCAATTCCGGCGCCCAAACATGAGCAGAAATTGCTCCGTCAGCTGTCATAGTCATACCTGCAGCCAAAACAATAAAGCTGATTAAAGCCACGCCGGTCACGCCATAAGTTTCAAAACCATCGGCAGTCGGACCGCAAGAGTCTCCGGCATTGTCACCGGTGCAGTCTGCAATAACACCTGGATTACGGGCATCATCTTCATCAATTTTGAAAATAATTTTCATTAAGTCTGCGCCGATATCTGCGATTTTGGTAAAGATACCGCCGCAAATACGCAAAGCGGAAGCGCCAAGAGATTCACCAATAGCAAAACCGATAAAGCAAGCGCCGGCAGTGTCGCGAGGAATAAATACCAAAATGAACATCATCATAATCAATTCAACGCAAATCAGCAGCACGCCGATAGACATACCAGAACGCAGCGGTAAATTCATTACCGGATAAGCTTTGCCTTCTAAAGAGGCAAAAGAGGTGCGGGAGTTAGCATAAGTGTTGATGCGCATACCAAACCAAGCCACGCTGAATGAACCCAAAATACCCAAAACCGACCATAATAAAATATTTAAAACTTTCAATAAAGGAGTACCGTTCAAAATAGCAAAGTAATATATAATGCAAGCACCGATAAACACTTCAAGAACAAACAGCAGTTTTGCTTGTTGTTTCATATAGGTTGTGCAAGTTGCGTAAATTGTTTCAGATACTTTGAGCATAGCTTCGTGAGCAGGCATTTTCTTTATGCGTAAAAATTCCCACAAACCAAAAAACATACCCAAAAGGCAAACGGCCATACCACTTAAGAGTAAACCGTTACCAGAGATTTCTAATCCCAAAATGCTGTAAGTAGCTTGTGAAAGCGACGGAATAACCAAGTCTAGTTCCGAGGCTTGCGCGCTGCTGACAGCAGATGCGATAAAGGCCAACGCCGCTAATGCAGCATTACCGATTTTTTTTCTGCTGATAAACATAATCTAATCCTCTAAAAAAATTAATGAAATGACCTCTGTAAGTTCTCCCTTACCGGCCGGTGTAAGCATTCTATCTTATAAACGTTAATTAATCACTACAAAAAGATATAATTTTATAAAACCGTGGATAAGTAGGTTCAACTAGTAGTTTTTTGTGATATCTTCTGCGGAAACATCCATATATGATTTGCCGTCAATATCTAAAACATTGATATCTGCACCGGCTTTAAGCAAAAAGGTTGTCATGCTGTCACAGCCAAAGGCGGCGGCATAAAACAGAGCGGTTCTACCAAATCTATCCGGCAGATTTACTTTGGCGCCGGCTTTGAGCAAAGTTTCGGCAATAGGCAGGTTTAAGTCGCTGGTTGCGGCACTCATTAACGGTGTGCCTCTTGGAGTTTCTTGATTAACATCTGCGCCGCTGTCAATCAAAAGCTGCAGCAGTTTTTGCGAACGAGCCATTAAAAATTCTGTTTGTTCTTTCAGTTTTGCATTTTTTATTTCTTGGGTTACATTTTCCGGCTCTGTAGCAATTTTTTGCTTTTGCAGTTCACCTGCCAGCGCGGTGGCAACCAACAATGGCGTCAGTCCGTTATTAGATGGCAGGTTAACGTCGGCACCGGCGTTTATCAAAGTTTTAGCCATATCAAAATCGGCATAATGAGTTAGTAGATAAAACAGCATGGTATCGCCTTGGGCGTCGCGAGAATTGACATCGAGCCCTTCATTGATAAGTTTTTGCAATGCAGATGTATCGCCTGAGTCTAAAATTTTTTGCACATAGGCATCTTCTATATCTTCGCTGACAATTTCGGCATTGGTCGAAAATATAAAAAAGTTGAAAGTCAAAATCAGTAATAATAAATGTTTCATAATAACCTCAACGACAATTTACATAATATGAAATTTAGCACGATAAAATAAATCTGGCAAGTCTTTAAAAGTTTACGATTCAATATATATAAAGGTAAAAAACGGGGGAATAAAATGAAAAAGAAGATAAATAAACCTTTGTACATTTCTTTGCAGGCTGGAAGTAAAGATTTTCATGTCAGAGTCATAGAAGAGGACCCCCCAGGTTCCCTCGGTGTCATACCACAGGGCGTTCAGCTCTTCGCTGGTCTTGCCCTGCTGCTCCACCCATGTGTAGTACTTCAGGTTGTGAACCCGCTTGCGCTCCTGATAGGTCAGCTCCATCATGCTGTCGGTTTTCAGGTTCAGCATATGGATGGCGTGATCCAGCGCAGCTTCCCGCTGGCTGTAAGCGCCGTACTGCTCGTTCAGCTCCTGAATCCGGCTGCCGTACATCACGGCGGAGTCGGTGAGGACGGTGCCCACCACG
>USCF01000084.1 GCA_900553115.1 uncultured Alphaproteobacteria bacterium | reverse complement strand
CTTTCAACATATATTCGTTGACATTAATATCTCCGGCGTAAAGATAACCAACTTTACGAGTTTCGCCTTTACAAACAAATTCTGGAGTTTCTTGAAAAGTTATTTCTCCCTCTTTGAAATCTAGAAGTTTCTTTAGTTTCTTTTTTGCTTTTTTACCTAAAATCTTTATATCGTCAGCTGTTTGAACATTAAAAGTAACAATTTGATTATCACTTTTTTCATTTTTTCTGGTTTCAGGGCAATCAATGCCTGCTAATCTGATTGATATTAATTCTCTGCCAACAACAGCTTTGACTGTGTCACCATCAATAACCTTAGTTATAACAGCTGGTATTTTTTCTTGATTTTTATTTTCTGCATTTGCGGAAAATGTTAAACAAACAGAGCATATAGCAACTAAACTTAACATAATTTTATTCATAAAAACTCTCCTCGGTTCTAACTAAAATATAAAAAATCCACCTTATGAAAAGGTGGTCGGAGAGTTCGAAAATCATATATCCTAAAATGACTCTTCTAGCCTTTCAGACAGTCTTATTTCAGAGATAATCGGCAATCTTTGAACATACGCTAGAAGCTCCCCGACCATATCACTATGAATCGGGGATATTTGTTGCCCCTTATGGGCAACTAACGATGTATCCAACACCGTAGGATATTAAGAGCTTTCGACAGCTCCGCACCTTTTCAGGCATTAACTAACTTTTGTTAGCCGACTTTATGATAACAGATAAAACATAATTTGCAATATATTTCACACACAGAACCATATTAAAAAAAGTAGTGAAAAATTAAATATTAAAAAATATCTAAATGGTGCGATAGGATAGGAGATGTAAATTTGCTCTCTGTAATTTTTCTAAAAAATATCTTTAAACTAACAAGTTTTTAACCTATATGTGTGTATAGTTGTTATAAAATTTAACATTGTGAGGAAAAAATAATGCCTATTGATACACATACCAAAATTTTAGCCACTGTCGGACCGGCAACTGCTTCGGAAGAAATGCTTGAAAAGCTGGTGCTGTCTGGTGTGGACGCTTTTCGTTTTAACTTTAGCCATGGTACGCATGAAGAGCATGCTGAACGCTATCAAACTGTGCGTAAACTGGCCGAAAAATATAAGCGCCACCTGACGGTTATTGCCGATATGCAAGGCCCAAAATTACGTGTTGGAACTTTTAAAACGGATAAAGTTTTGCTTAAAAAGGGCAGCACTTTTGTTTTGGATATGGATGAAAAGCCAGGTGATGAAACTCGTGTTATGTTGCCGCATAAAGAAATTTTTGAAGCCGTAAAAGTCGGCGATATGCTGCTGCTCAATGATGGTAATATTGAACTGAGAGTTAGCAAAAAAGACGGCTATAGAATGGAAACAGAAGTTGTTGTCGGCGGTTATCTTTCGGCGCATAAAGGCGTAAATCTGCCAAACGTTAAATTGCCGATTTCTGCTATCACCGAAAAAGACAAGGTAGATCTGCAGTTTGCGCTTTCTTTGGGTGTGGATTGGATTTGCCTTTCCTTTGTGCAAAGCGTGGAAGATGTGCGCAATGCCCGTAAGCTTATTGGCGACAAAGCATGGATAATTTCTAAGCTGGAAAAGCCAAGCGCTATTACCGAACTTGATGATATTATTAAAGAATCTGACGGTATTATGGTGGCGCGCGGCGATTTGGGTGTTGAATGCCCAATTCAAACTGTGCCTGTGTTGCAAAAACGCATTGTTAAAACTTGCCGTAAATACGCACGTCCGGTAATTGTGGCAACTCAAATGCTGGAATCTATGATTAATAATCCAACTCCAACCAGAGCCGAAGTTTCTGATGTGGCAACCGCTGTTTATGATGGCGCTGATGCGGTTATGCTTTCGGCGGAAACCGCAACCGGCAGCTATCCGGCAGAAACCGTGTCGATGATGCACCATATTATCACACAGGTAGAAAACGACCGTTCTTATTATTCATTTATTCAGCGTGACAAAGACTTGTCCGGTTGCGAAGATATGGCCGACGCCATTACCTATGCCGCCAGCGAAATGTCTGATGTTTTGCCAAATGTGGCTGCAGTTGTGACCTACACCGCTTCTGGTTTTACCACTTTGTCTATGGCGCGTGAACGTCCTGATTTGCCGATTTTGGCAGTTACAATGTCATTGGAAGTTGCCCGTCGTATGGGAATTGTTTGGGGTGTGAAAAGTGTTGTAAATCAGGAAGTTTTCCAAAACTTTGAACGTATGGAACAAACCGCTGTTGCTGTTGCTCAAGAAAGCAAGCTTGGCAAAAAAGGCGATTATCTGATTATCACTGCCGGTTATCCAATTGGACAGAAGGGGATGACTAATTTGATTCACACCGTCCAAATATAATGAAACTCGTCTAATGGCTTTCTGCTGGTAAGATTTTTTCTTATGTACTGGTTTGTACACTGCGAAAAAATCTTACTTCGCATTAAGCTCATTATCCGAGTTTCAGAGAGTTTGTGCCGGTTGCAGTAAAAAGCAGCCGGTATTTTTGTACGCTAAAATTTTCTCTCTTCTTGTTTTAACGCTATCTACACTATTATCTGCAATTTTGGTGGTTATTGAGTTTTGCGCTCGTGTACTAATTTGTACACGTCGCTTAAAAATTCCGTCGCATCTACGCACGCTATCCGAGTTTCTGAGAGTTAGTGCCGGTTGCAGTAAAAAGCAGCCGGTATTTTATTACTTTCGTTGTCATACTTGGGTGGCACACCCCACAGGATGTGCCAATCCCGAGTATCCATAACGTCATTGCGGTAGCAATGTCAATATGCGTTGCCGATGGCAACAAGGTCGTGGATTCTCCAGTATGCTTCAGCCTATGTGGTAAAAGGACAGTGTCTGAACCGCTTTGGTGTGGAAGCCGGCGCCGGCGTGACTTTCTACCTTTCACCAGATGTGGAAAGCAGCGTTGGTTACAAGGGCAAGTTCCGCAGCCATTATCAAGACCATACCGGCTATGTCAGCGCTAAATACAAGTTCTGATTTTGAGGCTAAGAAGTATGTTTTAATGCTCCGGTTTGTGTGTCGGAGCATTGACTTTAAAATCCGTGCAGAAATTTTAAAAGGCGGTTGATTATTTGGTTAAATACGCTATTATGCCGCTTATGATTGATATGATGCCGGAAATAAAAGAATATACTGTGAGCGAAATTTCTGCCGCTATTAAAAAATTGGTGGAAAATTCGTTTGCGTTTGTGCGGGTAAAAGGTGAAATTTTTGGAGCTAAGCGCGCGGATTCCGGACATTGGTATTTGTCGCTGAAAGATGAAAATTCACTGCTTGCTGCCGTTTGTTGGCGCGGTGTGGCAAATACTCTGCCGCTTAAAATTGAAGATGGTATAGAAGTGATTGCCAGCGGACGAATCACAACTTTTAACGGGCGTTCGTCATACCAATTGGTGATAGAAAAACTGGAAATCGCCGGCGAAGGTGCGTTGCTGAAACTTTTGGAAGAGCGCAAGCAAAAGTTTTTGGCCGAGGGTTTGTTTGCTCAAGAGCATAAAAAAGCCATTCCGTATTTGCCGCAGACTATCGGGGTGATTACCAGTCCGACCGGTGCGGTGATTAGAGATATTATTCATCGGGTGCGCGATAGGTTCCCAAGCCGCATTATTGTGTGGCCGACGCCGGTGCAAGGCGAGGGAGCTGCTGAAAAAATTGCCGCGGCGATTAGGGGGTTTAACGCTTTGCCGTTGGGGGATAAAAATCGTCCTGATGTGTTGATTGTGGCGCGCGGCGGCGGTAGTTTGGAAGATTTGTGGCCGTTTAATGAAGAAGTTGTGGTGCGGGCGGTTTATGATTCGGTTATTCCGCTGATTTCGGCGGTTGGGCATGAAACCGACACCATGTTGATTGACTATGCGGCGGATTTACGGGCTCCGACACCAACAGGTGCGGCGGAGTTGGCTGTACCTGTCAAAAAAGACATATACAACACATTGCTGACGGCGGATTTACGTATGCAAAATGCAGTTACTCGTTATATGAGCGAATTTAAGCAATACGTTGAAGCGCTGGGGCGGGGAATTCCGCCGCTTGAGCAGTTGGTGCTGGAAAATCAGCAAAAAATTGATGACCGCAGCGAACGGCTGAAATTGGCGTTTGCAAATTTGCTGAAAGATAAAGATAATTTGTTAAAATTGACGAATTTGAAACCTTTTTATATTAAGAATCTGTTTGACGCTAAGAAAGAAAGCCTGAAAAATTTGGCTCTGCGTCTGGATTCTGTTTCGGTAGAATCAGTGCTGAAACGTGGATTTGCTTGGGTTTCGGACGGTCAGTTTAAAACGCTGTATTCAACTACTCAGGCTAAACGCTGTGATGAATTGCACATTCGATTTGTGGACGGAATCGTTAAGGTTAAAATGATGGAGAAACACAATGCCGTGCAAGGCGATTTGTTTGACGATTTGTAGTTTGTTGGCGGCGTTGCCGGCCGAGGCGCTAACCATGTGCGGTGCGGCGCAGCAGGGCGGAATTATTCGTTTACAGGACAATAATTTGGCTAAAATTAAGCTAAACGGCAAAACTTATAACGCTGATGAAAGCGGCGAGTTGGCTATCGCTTTTGCCCGTGACGCCGAATTGTTTCAACCGTTGAAAATTTTTTATAAAGACGGTGCGATGCGGACATATAATTTGCAAATAGCTCAAACTAAATGGGACGTGCAAGAGATAAACGGTTTGCCTAGTTCTAAAGTTGCACCGGCAAAAACCGATTGGGCGGCTATTCAAAAAGAGCAAAAAGACGTTGGCGGCGCGCTGAATGAATTTAGCAATGCCGAAAGTTGGAAAGCCGATATGCTGAAACCGGCAGAAGGACGTACCAGCGGTAATTTTGGCGGACAGCGCATTATGAACGGACAAAAGAAAAATCCGCATCAGGGCTGGGATATCGCCGTGCCAGAAGGAACCAAAATTAAGGCGCCGGCTGACGGAATTGTCACTTTGAGCAACGGACCGTATTTTTATAGCGGCAATGTGGTGGTTTTGGAACATGGACATAATTTGAGCACGGTTTATGCACATCTGCAAAAAACTTTGGTAAATAAAGGCGATAAGGTGCAAAGAGGGCAAGTTATCGGTTTGGCTGGCAGAACCGGCAGAGCAACCGGCTCTCATCTGCATTGGGGTGCTTCGCTGAACGGCGTGCGTTTTGATGCTAAAAATCTGTTGAATTTTTATGATAAAGACTGCAAAAAAATAGAGGACTAAAATGACGACTTTTCATTTGACAATGTTGGCTTTGTTGCAAGGAATTACCGAATTTTTGCCGGTTAGTTCCTCGGGCCATCTGATTTTATTTTCTAAATT
>USCF01000083.1 GCA_900553115.1 uncultured Alphaproteobacteria bacterium | reverse complement strand
AAATTTTTACGCAAATTTTGATGTTTAAAAAAATTTGTGTCAGCGGAAGCTCGTATAATTTTTGCATAAAAACTGTACAAGGCGTGTTCTTCTTGAAGCTGATTTCAGCAAAAAGGACGAGAGGCTCTTTTTTGCACTTAAAAAATGTGCTGTCGCAGCTAGATTTTTTATATCAGCTGCGGCAAGAGAAATTTGCGGATTTTTATCTGCTGGCGATGCCGTATGTGATTGGGCGCAAACTAAAATATAAAGATTGTTCGCAGGAGCTGTTTGCCAAACTTCAGGCGGAATACGGCAAATTTCAGGCTTGCGATGTAGCTAAAGAATATATTAGGCCTCAGCAGAATATGCCAAAGATGATTGAAAAAATCTCGGAATGTCTGCAAAAAGACACAAGCTTGGCCGGACGATTGCTGAGCAAATATTTTTGGCAAAAAATCAAGCCCGAGTTGGTATGTTTGGAAAACAGCGTCAATTTTATTCACGTAGATTTGACTGAAAATAATATTTTACTAGATAAAAACGGCGTACCGCATTTGCTTGATTTTGAGCAAATCCGCTATGGTTATGAAATTGAGGATATTTGTTACCTGTTTTTACAGCTTTGCGGTTTTCGTGGCCTGTGGGGTAGAATAGGGCGTTTTGCCCGTCTGCGTAAAATGATTGAACCGCTTTTGCAAAATGAAATCAGCGCGGAATATTGGCTTTATGGCGTGCAGCTGTTTTATTTGAATCATTTATATCGGCGTTTGGTTAATCCCAAAAAGCATAGCAGTTTCCGCAAGGAAATGTGTCTGCTTTGGAGTCTGCGCCAATACTTTAGACTTTCTCGTTATTTGCATTTAGTTTAGTTTTTTTTGCTTTGGTTAGGTGTTTGTTGATGTCATTCTTGCCACCACACCCAACTGGCTGTGGTCGGCGAGAATCCATAATGTCATTGCGACAGCAATGTCAATATGCGTTGCCGTGGGCACAAAGTTGTGAATTATCCAGTCTGCCTCAGCCTATAAAACGGCATGAGGCGCTGAAGAATGACGTTGAGAGTAAAGGCGTGAACAAGTGCTAGCTAGCGCCCCTGACACCCGTCATTATTGTAAGCCTGCTAAAAACCTCCGATGTAAAAATCGGAGGTTTTTGCTAGAGTTTTTAATTGATGGCTAAATTTCTTTTACGTCTATGCGTTTTTTGGCGGGATTGTAGGAAATTGCCAATTTACCGCGGCAAAGCTTTTGCGCATCGGCGCCAAAAACCTCAAATCGCCAACCTTGCAGGGTTGAAGTGTTTTGCGGCTGGTTTAAGATAATAAAACGCAAATCGGCGTCAGTGGCAATCAGACGCGCAGAAACTCCGCATTCCAGACTTTTGATTTTTAGCAGCATACGCAGCATTTCAAACAAACTTTGCTCATGATTTGGCACAGACACTTCTTTTTTGCGGTCTTGACGGCAAAGCTCTGTCGAAATTGGATTTTGCCGCGCTTGCTGCAGAGCTTCCATAATTTCTCCGCCCAATTTGCCTTTGATAACATCGGCTTTCAGGTTTCTAACCTGTTTCAGCTCATCGAGAGTCTTTGGAAAAGTGCTGGCAATGTTTAAAAGTACATCATCTTTCAATATTCCCGAACGCGGAGTATCACATTTTTGGGCTTTGTTTTCTCTCCACGCCGCCAAATATTTCAGCGCAGAAAGAAAATGCTGGCTGTGAACATTGTGACGAATGCGCATCCACGCGTCATCCGGATTGACATGATAGCAATGCTCGTCGCAAAGCGCAGCAGTTTCTTCATCTATCCAATGCAAGCGGTTTTCAGCTGCCATTTTTTGGTGCAGATATTTGTAGCAATCCACCAAATAAGTCACGTCATGCAAGGCATAAACAAGCTGATTTTCATCAAGCGGGCGAATGCTCCAATCTGTCAAACGGCACGATTTATCCAGTTCAACACCAGTAATAGCCTGCACCAAATTGCCATAGCCGATATTTTCGGCAAATCCGCAGACCATAGCGGCAATTTGCGTGTCAAAAACATTGGCCGGAATTTTACCGGTCAGGTTATAAAAAATTTCTATATCCTGACGGCCGGCGTGAAAAACTTTTACAATGTTTGGATTGTCTAAAACGGCAAAAAACGGACTTAAATCCATGTTTTTAGCCAACGGATCGACAATGGCGGCGCCGCCGTCATAGCCAAGCTGCAAAAGGCAAAGCCTTGGGTAATAGGTGCGTTCGCGTATAAATTCCGAGTCGACGGTTATAAAAGGTTGGGTGTTTAATATCTCGCAAAATTGCGCTAATTTTTCGGTTGTGTCTATTAAATTCATTATTATTTCTCCATAATGCACAGAATAGCCTCGATTGCTTAAGATTTTTTTAATTTGTGATTGATGTTATTTTTATTTAGTTTTAAAACAGTAGCAGTTTTAATAAATTTTATGAGGATAGAATGAACGAATATCGGACGCATACCTGCGGACAGCTTAGAGCCGCAGATGTCGGACAACATGTTAAATTGGCCGGCTGGATTCATCGTAAACGCAATTTAGGCAATTTGTGCTTTGTCGATTTGCGCGACCACTATGGTATTACTCAATGCGTGTTTGACAGCTCTTCGGATTTGTTTGCAAAAATTAAAGACACCCGAGTTGAAAGCGTTGTTGGAATTGAAGGCGAAGTTGTGGCGCGTGAAAGCGTGAATAAAAATATGCCGACCGGCGATATAGAAATCAAAGTTTCGGCCGTTGAAATTTATTCGGAAGCCGATGTTTTGCCGATTCAGGTTTTTGGCGAAGGCGATGAACCAGAAGAAATGCGCTTGAAGTATCGTTTTTTGGATTTGCGCCGCGAACGTATTCACAACAATATTTTGCTGCGTTGCAAGGTGATTGCCGAAATGCGCCGCTTGATGACAGAGCAGGGCTTTAATGAATATCAAACTCCGATTTTGACAGCTTCTTCTCCGGAAGGCGCTCGCGACTTTTTGGTGCCGTCCCGTTTAAATCCGGGGAAGTTTTATGCTTTGCCGCAAGCTCCGCAGCAGTTTAAGCAGTTGCTGATGGTTTCGGGCTTTGACCGCTATTTTCAAATTGCTCCGTGTTTTCGTGATGAAGACCCGCGCGCCGACCGTTCTCCGGGTGAATTTTATCAACTGGATATGGAAATGTCTTTTGTTACGCAAGAAGACGTGTTCAAGGTTATAGAAACCACTATGGGCGGGATTTTTAACAAATTTGCCAACGGCCGCACCGTTACGCAAGCGCCGTTTCCAAGAATTGCCTTCCGCGACGCTATGCTGAAATATGGCAGCGACAAGCCGGATTTGCGCAATCCTCTGTTTATTGTGGACGCTACTCCGTTCTTTAATAACTCCGGTTTTAGCGTTTATGACGCCAAAGTGGCTAACGGTGAGCAAATCCGCGCCATCAAAGCTCCGGCTGCCGGCAACAAACCTCGCTCTTTCTTTGATAAACTTGATGGTTACGCCAAAGAAGAAGGTTTTGGCGGCATGGCTTATGTGGCTTTGTCGGATAACGGCGCTAAAGGTATTGCCAAATATTTCTCTGAAGAAAAGATGAACGAGCTCAAAGCTTTGTTTGATGTTAAAGACGGCGACGCAGTTCTGTTTATGGGCGGTCCGGCTAAAACAATCAATAAATTTGCCGGTAAAGTTCGCAACAAATTGGGTGAAGAGCTTGATTTGTTTGAAAAAAATACTTTCAAACTGTGCTGGGTAGTTGATTTTCCGTTTTATGAAGAAAATGAAGAAACCGGAGCTGTTGAATTTTCTCATAATCCGTTCTCTATGCCTCAGGGCGGTTTGGACGCTTTGAACAACAAAAATCCGCTGGATATTTTGGCTTATCAATATGATTTGGTTTGCAATGGTGTAGAATTGGCTTCGGGCGCTGTGCGCAACCACGTTCCGGAAGTTATGTATCGTGCGTTTGAAATCGCCGGTTATGACCGCAGTATTGTTGACAATAAATTCGGCGGTATGATTAGCGCGTTCAAATACGGTGCTCCTCCGCACGCCGGCTGCGCCCCTGGTATTGACCGCACTGTTATGCTGCTTTTGGACGAGCCGATTATCCGCGATGTAATTTTGTTCCCGCTGAACGGCAAGGCTCAAGATTTGATGATGCAGGCACCAAATACGGTCACTGAACAACAGTTGAAAGAACTGCATATTCAAATTAAAGAGTAATTAGGCAAAAGGCTCTGTCATTAAAAGGCGGAGCCTTTAATAAATTGCTTGCAAATAGGATAAATCGGGTTAAACTAAAGAATATTGTAAATTTTGGAGCTTAGACATTATGAATAAATATTTATTGATGACCTGTGCTATGTTGATGGCACTACCTGCATATGCGACAACAGATGAATTAATTGAAAATGTGAAAAACAAAAATCTTACGGCAGTTGAAACTTTGCTCGCTGGTGGAGAGAATGTCAACGCTGCAAATGCTCAGGGCAATACGGCTTTGCATTATGCCGTAGCTACTGGCAATAGCGAGATGGTAAAGCTTTTGCTTGCTCATAACGCAGATATGAATGCGGCCAATTCTAAAGGCTGGACACCGCTGAAAATCGCCGAAAAGAAAAATGTGGGTGAAGTTTATAATGTTTTGGAAGAAAAAATCGCTGCCGATAAAGCAGCCGCTCAAGCAAAAGCCGAAAAATTAAAAGCAGAGGCTGAAGCTAAGGCTAAGGCGGAAGCCAAGGCTAAGGCAGAAGCGAAAAAATTAGCTCAGCAAAAAGCAGAGGCAGAAGCCAAGGCTAAAAAGGAAGCTGAAGAAAAAGCACAAAAAATCAAAGAAGCTCAGGCCAGAATAGAAGCAGAAAAAGCTGCTCTAACACAAAAAGCAGAAAAAAAGAAGACAGAAGTTAAATCAACTGTGAAAAATAAGACTGCAAAGGCTCAAATTCCGCTGAAAAAAATTGAAACAAAAGCCAAACCAAACAAAGCACCTGCTAAAAAAGTAGCTAAAGCTTCGGCAAAAAAACAACTTCCGCAAAAAAAATCATCTTTATCCAGCAAAATTTATCAAGGTGATGAAGAAGTTGTCTATTGCCTGCAATATTTAGGCTTACAGGGAGAGCAAAAAAATATGACTGTTGCCGCCGGTTTTTATGCTGTTGACGCCGGAGTTAACAAAACTCGTCACGATGTTGCTGTGGAAGAGGCTAAACATTATTATGAAAACGCATCGGCTGCAGATATCAAAAACAGAGCAGATGAATGTGGAAAATACATTACGCCAAAGCAAACAGCTAAGCAAAATCAAATATCAACGGCCCCGCAGCGGGCATAAAAGCCCAGACGCCGGACGGCCATGGCCTCGTCGTCGGCCTTCTCGGGACACTC
>USCF01000082.1 GCA_900553115.1 uncultured Alphaproteobacteria bacterium | reverse complement strand
TTAAAATCCGCCGAAAAGTACAAGTCTTTTAAAATTTCCCGCTTATACAATTTCCCCCAAACCGCTATTTGCAGCTTGGGCTTTTGATTTTTCATATAGTGCAAAAATAAATTACCGCCGTCCTGCAGCGAACTGCTATTGCTTTTTATATTCATCAGGTTTTTATGCTTTTTCTCTTTTAAGCACCAAGCCATATCGCTGTTTGTTTTTTCCAGTGCCGTCGTCATATATTCCATAAACTGACAACACAGCATATCGTCAGAATCCAAAAAAGCGATATAGTCGCCTTTAGCTTTTTGCAAAGCTGCGTTGCGAGTTGCCGAAACCCCGGAATTTTTTTGATTAATAATCACAAAACGGCTGTCTTTTGCCGCATATTCTTGCAAAATTTGCCAAGAGCTGTCTGTCGAACCGTCATTAACACAAATAGCTTCCCAATAAGGATATGTTTGCGCTTGCAAGCTATCTAAGCATTCGGCTAAATATTTTTCTACATTATAGACCGGAACAATTATCGAAATCAATTTATCTGAGCTGTTTTTTCCTGATGTTATTTGCATATTTTCTCCATTAGCCGTTCTAAAAGCCAAAAAAAAGCCGCCTTGATGAGAGGCAGCAGGAAGTTAGAACCTATAATGGAAATAGTGTAGTGTATTTGGCGTAAGAGCAAGCTCCTACGCCTTATTAACTACCTTCCTGCTCTCAGGCAACAAGGTAGTTTTTCTCATCTGGAAAAACCAGCTATCCATTAGAGGGTTCTAAACCTCACACAGGTTATCAACCTATGCAATTTAAAGCTAAAAAATTTAGTGAGTAAAGTCAAATTGTTTTTTTATTTTTAATACAAAAACTCTTTGATGGGGCAAAAAATTCCGGATATTACAGAAATTGGCACATTTTGTAGAATATATTTTCAAAAAATAAAAACAAGCAACTTAAGCTCTAAAGAAAATCACCCTTGCACACAAGAGATACACAAATTTTCTAAATGAGCATAAGTTGCTTGTTTTTACAGTTTGTTAGGCAAATTGCACTAACTTTCAGAGATAAACAGATTCTATCTTACAAATCCATCGTATCCAACAATTCACGGGTATAAGCGCGCAGCTCGCCGCTGTTCATCAAACTCAATTTAATGTTCGCGCGCTGCAAATCTGCGTTTGTTCCGCAGTCAAAACGCAAACCTTTGCACAACACACCATAAATAGGCATACCGCGCAAAGCAGCCAAATTCAAAGCATCTGTCAAATTAATTTCACCATTAGTGCCTTTAGTAACCTCTGGCAAAATATCCAACACTTCGTTTGGTATAACATATGGTCCCATAGAAGCATAATTAGAAGGAACTTCCTCTAATTTTGGTTTTTCAATCAAACCCGTAGCGCGCACAACATTACCTTCGCGTTTAGCGCCAATCAAAGCCCCATAACGCACCATTTCTTGACGCGGACATTCCATAATATTCTCTACAATTCCGCCCTTTTGTTCATAAACATCGCACAGCTGTTTCAAAACCCCGTCGCCATGCAAATTGATATACACATCATCAACCCACATCACGGCAAAATCACGCTTACCAATAAGCTCTTTAGCCATCAAAATTGCATGACCATTTCCTTTTGGTTCACTTTGACGGGCAAAAGAAAACTTCATTCCGGCCGGAATAATCTTGCGAACGCTTTCCAGCAAATCCAATTTATTTTTAGATTGCAGATGAGCTTCCAGCTCTGGAGCCGGAGAATAATATTTTTCAAACATATGCTTGCAGGCGTCATCGCTATATATAAAAACGATTTCTTTGATACCTGCTTCGGCGCAGCTGTCCACCGCATATTGGATAACCGGAATATTATCCAGCGTCATAAAGCCTTTATGCAAAACTTTTGTAGTAGGCAAATTTCTTGTAGACAGGCCGGCAACCGGCAATACACAAACTTCAGGTTTTCTATTCATTTTTTATCTCCATAATTATTTATAAAATTAACTTAGCACTCAAATTTCTACAGCTCAACCAAAACTACCTTTTATTTCACAACTATTCTTCCGGTCGGCTTTTGCACTGCGCCGTCTGCTTCTTTCAATAAAGACTTTGTCGTTGTTTTAACTTCTGGCGTTTCAACCTCTTTTTCATAGGATTTTTTAATAGTTCCGCTGACTGTTTTTTCTACAATATTATTTGTAATTTTCCGCAATGTTGGACGATTTTTTTGACTTTCCGTTGTTGGTCCCACATCAAAAATTGCTTCCGGAGCCTCGTCATCAATATGCGTTTTTGCCGCATCTACTATTGGCTGAAAACTTTCTTTTGGCATATCATTTTGGGTGTTTTTATTTTCTACATCCAATAAATTTGTATTTTCTCTCTGCTCGTTTAATTTTTGTTCAGCCTGTTTTTTAGCCTTTTCTTCTGCCAAAACTTTTTGCCCATTATCAACAAACTCCTGCAATTTTTGAGCCGTTTTAGCATATATATCTTCCATATTTTCATATTCAACAGCCAATGACTGCAAATTCTTTTGCAAAACAACTGTCACATTTTCCAGAGCCAACACATCGTCTTTCAAACTTCCGGCATCTTCACATTGACGCACCAGCGCGTCTATTTGCGGATGTATATTTTCATTCAGCTCACTAATTTTAGTCTGAAAATCTTTCAGTTCCAAACTATCTGACGCTTGCTGTGCCGCTCCTAAATTTTCAAGTTCTTTGAGCTTATCTTGCTGCAATTGCTGATATTTTTGCATTAACTCAGCCGTTTTATCATTATAAGTTTTGCTTTCATCTAAAACATTTTGATATCGGTTCTGCACATCTTCATGATAGTGATTTGCGCTATCTTTTTCCATATCGGTCAATTCTTGCAAAAGAGCCGCGCAGTCATTTTTGATTTGTTCAACATTTTCTTCAGTAAAATCAGCTAAATGCGCCATACTTTGCATAGAATCTACCTGTCGGTTGATTTCATTAAGACGCTCCAATCTGCCTTTATACCAAGCAATTTGAATCTCATTATCACTTTTCTCTATGCGGCTTTCCAAAACCGGTACAATTCTGTTCACATAGTCCGAAACCAATGTAACTTGCTGCTGAGCGGCGGCCATTTGTTCATTTAATTCTTTCAACCTAGCCGCCTTTTGCGCCTGCTTTTCTTCTTCAATTTCTTTCCAATGAGCGTCATATTTTTTCACAATATCCTCAATATTAATATCCAATGAAGGTTTATTCAGCATTCCGGAGAGTGAAAAAGAAAATTGAGGCACCTCTGGCAATTGCTTAAGCGATACATCAAACAAGTTATTTATTTTCCAATTTGGAATATCTACATTACCCGAAACACTTATATCTACATTGTCGTTTTGCATCACAAAGTTATCATACTGTAAATTTCCCTGCTCTGCCGTAATATCTCCGCCAAACCTTGAAAAAGAAGTTTCTCCGGTTTGCAGACTATCTCTAACTTTTTGGAACAACCCTGTAGAATATTCACGCGGCGATAACCTGAAGGCCAACTACAAGATGGTGGAGGACATGATCGAAGAGGGTATGGTGGCATCCGCCTGCTCTGTGGGCTACGGCGGCATTGCCGAGGCTCTGTTCAAGATGGGCCTTGGCAACCACATTGGCTTCAAGATGCGTGCGGATAAGACCACCCATGAGATGTTCCAGCCCATGTATGGCTCCATCGTTCTGGAAATGGTGTCCGATTCTCCCGCCGGTGAGATCCTGGGCGAGACCACCAAGGAATACGTCTTTGAAGCCTGCGGCGAAAAGCTGGATATGGCCGAGCTGCAGGAGATCTGGGAAGCCAAGCTGGAGCCGGTGTACCCCTACCGCAAGGCAGGCCCCACCGTGGAAAAGATCAACGGCAAGTTGACCGCACCCGCCGCACCCAAGATCGGTGTGGCAAAGCCCAAGGTCATCATTCCGGTGTTCCCGGGCACCAACTGCGAGTACGACACCGCCAAGGCCTTTGCCCGCGCCGGTGCCGACCCGGAGATCCTGGTCATCCGCAACCTGACCCCCGCCGACGTGGCCGAGAGCTGCAAGGCACTGGTCAAGGCCATCGATAACAGCCAGATCGTCATGCTGCCCGGCGGCTTCTCCGGCGGCGACGAGCCGGACGGCAGTGCAAAGTTCATTGCTTCCTTCTTCCGCAATCCGGAGGTCACCGAGGCGGTGCGCCGTCTGCTGCAGCAGCGCGACGGCCTGATGCTGGGCATCTGCAACGGCTTCCAGGCTCTCATCAAGCTGGGTCTGGTCCCCTACGGCGATATCCGCCCCATCACTCCCTATGACCCCACCCTGACCTTCAACACCATCGGCCGCCACCAGAGCATGCTGGTGCGCACCCGCATTGCATCCACCGGCAGCCCGTGGCTCTCCAAGTGCGAGGTGGGCGAACAGTTCACCGTTGCCATCAGCCATGGCGAGGGCCGTTTCGTGGCTCCGCAGGAAGTGCTGGACACCCTCATGAAGAACGGCCAGATCGCCACCCAGTATGTGGACATCGAGGGCGAGCCCACCATGGATCAGAGCTATAACCCCAACGGCTCTGTGCTGGCGATCGAAGGCATCACCAGCCCGGATGGCCGTGTGTTCGGCAAGATGGGCCACTCGGAGCGCAGCGGCGAGTACCTGTACAAGAACGTTACCGGTGACAAATATCAGCCGATCTTTGAGGGCGGCGTGGACTATTTCAAGATTTGATGGTAGAATAGAGAAAAACTCCTTCCGTCATCGCTGATGCGATGCCACCTCCCTCTCAGAGGGAGGCTTTGGCGTTGCAATAAGACGGAAAAGGCTCCTCCGCCGGGGGAGCTGGCAAACCCGCATGGGTTTGACCGAGGGAGTTTTTACTTCAGCACGGCGCCCAGGTTTGCACTGGTGACCATGCGGGCATAGCGGCTCAGCCAGCCGGTCTTGATGTTGGGTTCCGGAGCCACATACTTTGCCTTGCGCTCGGCCAGCACCTCGTCGGACACCTCCAGCGTGATCTTGGCGTTGGGGATATCAATGTTGATGATATCGCCCTCTTCGATCAGGCCGATGGGGCCGCCGGAAGCAGCTTCCGGGCTGACGTGGCCGATGGCAGCACCACGGCTTGCACCGGAGAAGCGGCCGTCGGTGATCAGGGCCACGGTCTTGTCCAGCTTCATACCGGCCAGAGCGGAAGTGGGGTTCAGCATCTCGCGCATGCCGGGGCCGCCCTTGGGGCCTTCGTAGCGGATGACCACCACATCGCCCGGGACGATCTGACCGGCGTAGATGGCCGCAATGGCGGTCTCCTCGCTGTTGAATACGCGGGCCGGGCCGGAGTGCTGCTGCATCTCCGGTGCCACGGCACTGCGCTTGACCACGCAGCCGTCCGGTGCGATGTTGCCCCACAGGATCTGCAGACCGCCGGTCTG
>USCF01000081.1 GCA_900553115.1 uncultured Alphaproteobacteria bacterium | reverse complement strand
CACAGCCATCATCGTCCTCATCAACAAGGGTGAGGATGTCGTTGCCGAAGCCGTCTTCTTCGGGGGTGTTTTTTTCAATATCCTTTGCCATATAATTCGTTCCTTTCGGTGGCGTTTTTATTTTTATCTATATATTTTATATGAACAAAAGTAGAACAGTTAATAAAATACTAAAAAATCCCATTGAAACCCATAAATTACCATGATATACCATAAATAAGAATTAACCCGAAAGGAATCTGACATGAGAAAAGTTTTTCTCTTTATGGATACCATAACAAACAAAGTAGACGCGAAAGGCCGCGTTTCTTTGCCGTCAGATTATCGCGCAATTGTTAAAGAATTATCAACAGAGATTGTTTGCTATCGCAGCTTGAGTGCGCCATGTATTGAAGGTTGCTTGGAAGATTCTTTGGATAAGCTAGCAACAGAAATTGAAAATTCAACAGATTTCTTTTCAGAAACTCAAGACAATTTAACTAATTTGATTTTTGGCGATGCCAAGCGTTTTCCGTTGGATAGCACGCGGCGAATCGTTTTGACCGAAAAATTATTGCAGCATGCCGGAATTACGGATTCGGCTGTTTTTGTGGGTAAAGGTCGTAAATTTCAAATTTGGAATCCAGAAAATTGGGCTAAAGAAGAAGCTCGCATCAGAGCTGAAGTACTGAAAAATCGCCCGGTGTTAAAGCAAAACAGGGAGGCTGAATAATAATGCCTGAAATCAGACAAAAACATATCCCTGTGATGCTCCAAGAGGTTTTGACCGCATTAAAGCCGCAAAAAGGTGAAGTTTATGTTGACGCAACGTTTGGTAACGGCGGCTATACAAAGGCAATCTTAGAAACTGCCGATTGTAAAGTGATTGCCTTGGACCGTGATCCAACTGTGAAAATACGCGTTAATGAGTTCAAAAATATGTATGGCGACCGGTTTGAATTTAGGGCTGGGCAATTTGGAGATTTTGCTGATTTGGTGCCAGAAAAAATCAATGGCGCCGTTTTTGATATCGGTGTGTCTTCTATGCAGCTAGATGAGGCTGAGCGAGGATTCTCATTTAGTAAAGAAGGTGCTTTGGATATGCGGATGTCGCAAGACGGAATATCGGCAAAAGATATTGTCAACAGCTATGATGAAGAGGCGCTGGCAGATTTGATTTATCAATATGGCGAAGAACGTAAGTCACGGCAAATTGCCAAGCGAATCGCAGAATATCGCCAAAATAAAAAAATTGAAACCACAACGGAATTGGCTGAAATAATATATTCGGTTATTCATAAAAAATTTGGCGAGATAGATCCGGCAACCAGAACTTTTCAGGCTTTGCGTATTGCTGTCAATGATGAATTGGGCGAACTTTCACGAGGTCTATCTGGCGCGGCCAACCGTTTACAAAAAAACGGACGGCTGGTGGTGGTCGATTTTCATTCTTTAGAAGATAGAATCGTAAAGAATTTTTTCAAAGAGAACGGAGGCAAGCGGATTCGGGTTTCTAAATACGCGCCGGAATTGGTGCAAGATGAGCATCTGTTTGCCGAAGTTTCTAAAGTTATTATGCCAACCGCGGAAGAATGCGGAAAAAATCCGCGCGCTCGCTCGGCAAAACTAAGATATGCAATAAGGGGATAGAATATGGGCAGTATCAAAACGGCAATGGTGGTTCTGTGGCTGACGTTTTTCTTGTTTTTGGCAGTTGGTTCTTCGGTGCTGAAAAATCAGGTGCAAGGATTGGAGCGCCGTTTGGCAACCATTAATGATAATATCCAAAAAGATATTCAAGATATTCACGTTTTGAAAGCTCAATGGAGTTTATATAACACTCCTGACCGTTTACAAAAATTGGCTTATGAACAATTATCTTTAGAAAAAGCAAAACCTGAACAAATTATTAACTATTCTGCATTACATTTCAATTATGAAGATGATACGGCCGAAGGTAAAGTTTCACCAAACAAAAAAGCTTTGACAACTTTGGTAAAAGCAGAGGTAAAAAAGAAATAAAATGGGGTTCAATGTAAGTTTTTCTAAAAAGAATACGGAGCGTTTTTATCTCCCCGGACAGGAGATAAAATTTTCGCGCGGTATGATTTCGCAGAAAATATTTGCATCGGACGGCGACAATGTGATGGTGTGTCGAACCAGAATTTGGCTGGCAATGCTTTTGTTTGCCGCTTGTTATTGTGTTTTGGCGGCGCGTGTTACCTATGTTTGTTTGGGGCATGGAATTAGTATTGATACCGCGGTGGCCGATTCTTTGGGTGATGAAGAAGTTATTCATTTTAAAAATCCGGTTAAACGTGCCGATATTATGGATAGAAACGGTGAAATTCTGGCGACTTCGTTGCCGACAGTCAACTTGTTTGCCAATACTAAATTGATTAAAAATCCGCAAGATGTGGCAGAAAAGCTTAATGTTATTTTTCCGGAAATTTCATATGAGCGTTTGAACGAACTTTTAAGCCGCAAAAAAAGCTTTGTTTATTTGAAAAGAAATTTATCGCCGGCGCAGCAGTCGCAGGTTAATGCTTTGGGTGTTCCGGGGCTGGAATTTGAAAATTGTGAAAAACGTATATATCCGCATAATAATTTATTTGCGCATGTGCTAGGAAACACCAGTGTTGACAATAAAGGCGTTTCCGGTTTGGAAAGCTATATGGACGAGCGCTTAACCACTTCTACCAAACCGGTGAAATTGTCGGTTGATTTGGGTATTCAAAATACAATCCGTGCAGAGCTCATGGCAGGAGTCGCACATTTTAAAGCCGAAGGTGCGGCGGCAATTTTGATGGATGTTAACACCGGACAAATAGTGGCGATGACATCTGTGCCGGATTTTGATCCTAACAAAAGTTTGAAAGTTGCCGACAGAGCAATGTTTAACTTTGCCACCAAAGGCGTTTATGAGGCAGGTTCGGTGTTTAAAGTATTTAATACGGCAATGTGTTTGGACAGCGGCAAAATAGATGTTAACAGCCGCTTTGATACTTCTAAGCCGATTTATTTTGGCCGCGCCAGAGTTTCTGATCCGCATGGCTCGCATAAAATGCTGACTCCGGAAGATATTTTGGTGGAGTCGTCAAACATCGGTTCAACTTTGGAGATTATGCAGGTTGGCAAACAATATCAACGTGAGTTTTTCCAAAAAATAAATATGGATAAATCTTTAAGCGATTTTGAAGTGATAGAAACTGCTAAACCGCTGTTTTTGTCTGAAAAACGTTGGAGTGAACATACAATGGCCACAATTAGTTACGGCTATGGTATTTCAACCACGCCGCTGCATATTATTTCGGCCTTTTCGGCTATTGTGAACGGCGGAATTTATAATGAACCGACTCTGCTGGCAAACAGCAAAAAACAGGGAAAGAGAATCGTTTCTAGCGAAACATCAGAAAAAATGCGTTCGTTGCTGCGCGCGGTTGTGGTTAGGGGAACCGGTCGCCGTGCTAACGTTGACGGCTATCAGGTGTTTGGTAAAACCGGAACTGCAGATAAATTGGTGAACGGCCGCTATGACCATAAAAAAAGTATTTCAACTTTTGTTTCCGGATTTCCGGCATCTAATCCAAAGTATGCGCTTTTGGTGGTTTTTGACGATCCTAAAGGCTTAAAAGAAACGTTTAACCATACCGAAGCCGGTTGGAACGCGGTGCCGACAGCTAAAAATATTATTACCGCGGTTGCCCCGCAGCTGAATATCAAAGCGGATTTTGACTTGGAAAAGCAAAAGAGCATTGTTGATGCCGCGTATAAACAAAAAAAGCCGGAAAAATAGTGACCTTTGGCTGTTATTTATACATAAAAATAAAAGGCAGATAATCATTTATATCCACCTTTTTTCGTTTCAGCTGCTGAGCTTTCTTTTTGTTTGGTATATTCCTTTCTTTAGCTTTTATTTTTTCTACATATTTTTTGACTTCTTCTTTTATTATTTTAATTTGTTCGTCACTCAAATTCAAAAACCGTAAATTCATCATAATTATAAATTACTAATAGCACTAAATCACGTCAAATATTGGCGTAGTCTTTACAAAAGTTATGAACGTTTTGCTTTGCTTATATTTATAAAAAACAAATGATGATTATAATATATCCAGCGCATAAGCGAGATAATTTGAGTTATCTTAAATAACCTATTGATTTTATAAACTTATACCCATAACAAGCAAGGTTTATAAATATCCGCATAGAAAAAGCATTATAGGCATTAAATTTCTATCTTTTGCCAATTTTCAGGTTTTATAACTTTAACATGCTTGCCCCAAGTGTATAAGTGCCAATCCATTTCCAAACGACCACCGGCGTAAAATTTAACCGTCAGAGTCCCGTCCGGATTTTTTGTCATAGTTTGACTCGGGTGAAAAATATATCGGCTGGCTTCATCGGCAGTTTCAGCGTCAAAAAGCCATTCCACCTCAAACGGCTTTTCGTGAAAAGCTCCAAACGATTCTTCGGCATACTTCTGCAAATTAAAACCTTTCAGCATTTTCGCCGGCTGCGGTAAAACTTCGGCTTTGCGGATATTGCTTAAAATAAATGTATGCACATTGTCGCCGAAATAACCGTCAGCGTGGTGCGCCACCAAATAGTGATTGCGCTCGCCATACAAAAATCCGTATGGATTCAGCACATTAAAACTTTCTTTTCCGCTGTTTTTGTTATAATAAGTTATACGCAGCTGATGACATTCTAAAATAGCTTGACGAATGGTTTTGATTATTTCTTCATCAATCTGCAGCTTTGGTCCGGGGCGACAGATATAACCTTCCGCTTCCAGCAAAGCCTCAGCGTCCGGCTCTATTTTACGCATAACATCTGGTTTTACACTGGCTTTAATTTTATCAATCAACTTGCCTAAAGTTTGATTTTGTTCGTGCATTTGTTTTTTGTTCAGCAATGTACGCATATTTTCCAAAAGTGATAATTCTTCAGCAGAAAACTGGATTAAATCGCGTAAGGTGCCTTGCGGAATATACCAGCGTTTTGTATTGTTTTCTCCGCTTATTTCCACGGTTTGCGGAAATTTATAGACTATCATATCACGCATTCTTTCTGCCGTGCGGCGTGACACCTTAAAATCCTGCATAATATCGTTAAGCGAAACACCTTCGCGCGATGATTGCATTTTAGTTGCCAAATCCAACAAATCGTATGTTTTTTCGTAAGCCATAATCACTCCTTTTGCCATTTTTCTGTAATCTATCACAAAATTATTACAATTCGGTTTATTTTTTATTCCGCTATGCCAAGTTTTGACATATCAGGTTTTTATATTTCCGATCAACAAAGGGGGATATTATGAAAGAATCTATTATAATTTATACAGCTTGTTGTTTGGTGGCTTTAATAATGTTTTGCTGGGGGCGTTATGTTGGCAAGAACATCACACCTATGGTTGACCTATGCGGAACAATCAGCGGTATTGTACT
>USCF01000080.1 GCA_900553115.1 uncultured Alphaproteobacteria bacterium | reverse complement strand
ATTCCCCAGTTCAAATAAGTGGCAAAAAGCAGCCAAAATAAATATGGCAGCAGCAAATATCCGGCGATTTTGCGTAGATGATAATAGGCATCTAGCAGCAGTACCGTGACAAAATCCAATAGTGCTATAACAAAAAATCCGGCCAAAAACATTCCGCTGTAAAAGAAAATATATGTCCAAATTATTTGCAATAACATATTCAGCCAAAAAATCTGCAAAGCTGACTTTATTTTTGCGGTGTCAGAACTACCGAGCACAAGAGTTGTTGAAATTATAAGTAAAGTGTATAAAATACCCCACACCAGCGGAAAAACATGGTTTGGCGGTGTCAATATCGGCAAGTCTATTTTAGTATAAAATGTATTTAGACCAAAATCATTTAAATATCCGCATAATACGGCAGTGACTCCAACCGCTAAAAAGGCATACAAAAATCGGGATAAGTTAGTATTAAACATTTGTTTTCTCCTGCAATAAAGATAGTAAGAATACTAATTTTTTCAAGGCGCTAAAAGTTTTTCTTTTTTGTCACATTTTTTATTTGCATTTTGTCAAAAAGTGTGTATTATTGAAGTATAACTTTTAAATTATATGGAGTGATGGCCATGGCTAAAACAGAAGAAGGTACAAAAATTGATTTTTTAGGCGGTAATAATGAAGCCAGAATCGGCGGCAACAGCTTGTTGATTGAGCATACCGAAGAAGGAGAAGGTGTAAAAAGAGTGATGATCGACTGCGGCGCTCTGTTTCCACCGGAATGGACAGGCCTGGATTCCGTTATTCCTGATGTTCGTCCATATTTGGGATATAAAGATCAGCCGGCAGAAAAAACAGTTGATGCCATGTTTATTTCTCACTGCCATGAAGACCATATTGGCGGGTTGGTGCATTTAGCCCGTGCCGGTTATAAGTTTCCGGAAATCTACACAAGTTCTTATACCAAAGAGCTTTTGAAAACCGCATTCAAAGAAGGTCATGTTCCAGCAGAAAATCAGCCGGAAGTAAAAGTTGTCAGCGAAGGTCAGACAATAGATGTGGCCGATAATGTTCATGTCAGCCCATTTAATGTTTCTCACTCTACTGTCGGCGCTATGGGCTTTCATGTTTTAACCACAATTCGCGGCCGTACCAGCGCCGGTATTGTTGACCCAGGTGATTATCGTATGGGCGAATCTAAAGTCGGCCCTGGTTTTGAAGAAGAAAAGTTTGTAGAATTTTTAAAAGATAAACCGGTTACGCACGTTTTGCTGGACTCCACATCAAGCGATGGCACCGATGAGTATTTGGTTGATTTTGACCACGCGGTTGCCAATACTTTGGAACAGGTAAATAAACATCCGGAAAAACAGGTGATTTCCGCTGTTATTTCCCGCAGTATTCAAAATTTGGCGATTGACTTGGAAGCTGCTAAGCAGGCTAACCGCACGGTGTTTATTGACGGTTATTGGGCAAAATTAGCCTTTATGGCTATGCAGCGCAGCGGTATTCATGATTATGACGATGTTGTATACAAAAGCGAAGATTTGAAAAACGCTAACGCCAAAGCTTATTTAGCCAAATATGACCGCGGAGAGCGCTATATTATTCCAAGCGGTGCTTTTGCTGAATCTAAAAAAGGAATGAAATCCGGTTTGTATAAAATGTCTGAACAGCAAAAAGTTACGTTGGATAAAGACGGTAAAGTAAAGGGCAATAGCAAAGGCGAAGCTGGACATCCAGACTTTACAGTTGATAAAATGACTTTGATTTTGGCTCGTCAGCGCTGTATTGAAGCTATTAACGGCAAACAAGTGCGCGCTATGTACAATCGCTTGGCGGCTTTGGGTGCAACCATTGTTGAAAATCGTTCCGGCAACAATACCGGTAAATTTGAAACTGCTTTGATGCAGCGTACCGGTCACGCAGTGCGTTCGGAAACGAAAAAATTTATTGAGCTGATTGTTAATAATCGTAAAAACAGCAGTAAATTGGTGTTTATTCCTATTCACGGCGATGTTCATCAATTGGCAAACACTGCAAAAGTTGTACGCGAAGCTGGCGGCGAACCATCTATTTGCCATAATGCCGATGAAATTAAAGTATGGGCAGGCGGTACTAAAAAATTAGAACAAAAACCATTGGAAGAACAGCGTTGGATTGCTGTTCAAGGCGAAACTTTAACCGGATATGCCGGAGGAGCCAGCCAATACACATATACTTTGGTGAATAAAGACTTTACAAAAGTGGCCGATTTAATGGTTGTTCGTGATGAAAATGGTCCTGATGTTGCAAGAGATTATACTTCTAGGGCGTTAGAAAAGGCTCGAGAAGATGAAGATAACTACTATGTTCCATCACGCAAAGAAGTTAATGCGCAAAAAGAAAAACTATCACGCAAGAAAAAGAAAGAACTTGTGCGCAAAGCAGCTATGGCGGCTGGACTTATTGATGAAAATGGCTTGCCTATTGGTTTGAAAAAAGGCCGCGGAGGCAGATAGTTATTTTTATATAACGTGTTATTATCTCTCTTAACTCTTGTCTTTTATTGCAGAATGTTATATGTGTAAAACAAAAGAGTTAAGGGAGATTTTTTATTATGGTTCGCACAAATAAAAACGGTATCAAAATTTATGGTGAGGAAGATTTTGCCGGTATGCGTAAAGCCGGAAAGGTAGCTGCCGAATGTTTGGATTATATCGCAGATTATGTAAAAGTCGGTGTTTCTACTGGTGAACTTGACGACCTTTGCAATGAATTTATGAAAAGTAAGGGAGCTGTTTCGGCTTGTATAGGCTATCACGGTTATCCAAAAGCAACCTGTATTTCTATTAATCAGGTTATATGTCATGGTATTCCTGATTATGAACGCAAGCTGGCGGACGGGGATATTTTAAACATTGACGTGACAGCAATTGTTGATGGCTATTTCGGTGATACAAGCCGTATGTATTTTGCCGGCAAACCAAAAGTTAAAGGTAAGCGTTTGTGTGATGTGACATACGAATGTATGATGCGCGGTATCGATGTGGTTAAGCCAGGTGCTCATTTTGGTGATATTGGCGCTGTTATTGAAGAATATGCTCATAAATACGGCTATTCGGTGGTTGATATGTTTTGCGGCCATGGTGTCGGTAAAGTTTTCCACGATGAACCGAATGTTATGCATTGCGGCATAAAGGGAACCGGCCCGATTATGGAAGAAGGTATGATTTTTACGATTGAACCGATGATTAATATGGGCAAAAAAGACGGCGTCATTCTTTCTAACGGCTGGACGGCTGTGACCTGCGACCATGCTTGGTCGGCACAGTTTGAACACTCTATGGGTGTGACTAAAGATGGCGTAGAAGTGTTTACATATTCGCCAAAAGGTATGGATAAACCGCCTTATAAATAAGGACACTAAATGACGGACGATAAACAAGAAAAGCCATTATATTTGGGACACAGAGAGCGTCTTCGCGCCAGATTTTTGGCTGATGACGGCGCCAGTATGCCGGATTATGAGGTTTTGGAATTGCTTTTAACAATGTCTATTCCAAGGCGAGATGTTAAACCATTGGCTAAAAAACTGGTGGCTCAATATGGTGATATCGGAGGAGTTTTGCATGCTCCGGCGCATGAGCTGATTGATGTGTGCGGGCTGAGTGTAAATACGCTGGCATTGCTCAAAGTTGTGGCGACATGTGCGCTGCGTTCGTCAAGCGCTTGTTTTTCGGACAGCGACCAACCGATTATTGCTTATTGGGATCAGTTTGAAGATTATTGCCGCCAGCTAATGGCTTATAACGATGTGGAAGAGTTTAGAGTGTTTTTCTTTGATGATGTGCTGCATTACAAAGGAAGCAAGCTGATGAATACCGGAACTGTGAATAAAACTATGGCGCATCCGCGTGAAATTATTAAGGCGGCGTTGGATAATAAGGCTGTGATTATTATTTTGGCGCATAACCACCCGTCCGGCGAATGTAAGCCATCGGCGGCCGATAAACAGCTGACCGAGGAAATAAGAATGGTGGCAGATGCTATGGATATAGAGGTCTATGACCACTTGATTGTGACCAGAAATGAGATTTTTAGTTTTCGTAATTCCGGTTTAATTTTGCCACAAAAGAGAAAAATTTAAAAAAGTGCTTGCAATATAGAAAAATATGTTGTAATAACTAAATCGGTCGACGGGGCATAGCTCAGCCTGGTAGAGCGCTTGGTTTGGGACCAAGATGTCGCGTGTTCGAATCTCGTTGCCCCGACCACAAACAAGAAAAAGTCACCTGAAAAGGTGGCTTTTTTTGTTTGTAGATTGCAAGCAATCAGTTGCGAACACGTGAGAGAGCGTGTTTGGTGAGGAGCCGCCGACAGACGTAAGTATGTCGGTCAGCGTAGCTGATAAGCGACGAACGTCGTGAGCGAAAGCGAAGGACAATCTCGTTGCCCCGAGAAAGCGTGTTTGACAAGTAGGCTTGGCGAGATGGAAGTATCGCCGCACATAGCCGACGCAGCGGCGCAGATTTTTTAACAAAAAATCAAGCCAATCTCGTTGCTCTTATTTTATCTAAATTTTAATATGTTTAAGTTATTCATAATAAAAAATAGTGTAATCAGGGAGATAATTTATGAGTAGTATTGAAGAGCAAATAGAAGATATTGCTAAAAAACAATTAGATGATATTAAAGTAAAGTATTTTACTAAAACAGAAAGCATAAATTCTGAAATTGATGAAGCTCTAAGAAAAGCTCCCTCTAAAAATGGTGGTGATGGATGTAATTATCCAGATATTAAGCTCTTTTTGCAAACAAAAACGGGTCGTAAAATTCCAGTTATGATTGAAGTTAAGGGAACTAAAGGAGATCTTGTTAAGTACAATGAGTTAAATGAAATTGAAAATATTAAAAAAGATGGGACACCTCATTATGCTAATATCAAAAAATATGCTGTAAATGGAGCAATTCATTATGCAAATGCAATAATTGATTATACAGACAGCTATTCTGAAGTAATAGCTATAGGAATGAATGGTTATAAAGATGCTACAAAAAATACTATTACTGAGCTAGGGATATATTATGTTTCAAAAGACAACTTTTCTATTCCAAAAGAGATTGGAAAATACAGCGATTTAAGTTTTTTAAGTAAAGATAACCTAGGTAAATTACTTGAAAAAATAGATATGATAAATCTTAGTGAAGAGGAAAAAGAGAAAAAGACTAAAGATTTTGAAAATCAAATTGAAATCAAGTTAAAGGCTCTGAATCAAAAAATGCATGATGATTTGAAGATTTCGGTTGGCTCTCGTGTACAATTGGTAGCGGGACTAATTATGGCAGCAATTGGTGTTCCTAATAAAGTTTATCCATTGGATATTGCAGATTTAAAAGGAAACACCGGAAAAAATTCTAATGATGGTAAAACTGTTGTTGATAAAATATCAGATTTTTTAAGTGAAAAGAAAATACGAGATGGAAA
>USCF01000079.1 GCA_900553115.1 uncultured Alphaproteobacteria bacterium | reverse complement strand
CGATGTTGTGAATGCTGTATTTTGCTTTCATCATGGCCCTCAGCGCCACGAGCTGTATGACGTTGCCCTCGGGTTTGTGCTTTTTTTAAAGCGGCAAACAAAAAAACAGTTGTTTTTTCGCAAGGATTCGGATCGTTCGGTCATGGCAATATGGAATATTATTTAGCATCGTTCTTTGATAAAATCTATATGCAGCCGCATACTTATATTGGTTTAACCGGTATAGAGATAGAAGTCCCGTTTTTTAAGGATATATTGAATAAAATAGGCGTTTTGCCGGAATTTTATGCTCGATATGAATATAAAAACGCTATGGCATCATTGACGGATAATAAAATGTCCGCGGCCTATAATGAAGAAATGCGCGGACTTGGGCAAAGCCTTATGAATGAAATTGAGGCTGATATTACAAATAATCGTAAAATCAGCGAGCCTCTAAAAAATATTATAAACCAAGCACCTCTTACCACAGAACAAGGCTTAAAATTTAATTTGATAGACGGCGTTATGTATGCTCAAGAATTAGATAAGCTTTTGAAAGATGAAGGCGCAAAGCATTTTGTCGGCATAAAGGATTATGCGGCTGGTTTATATCCTAATGACGGAAATTTGCCGACAATCGCAGTACTTAACCTCAATGGAGAAATTGTTGACGGCAAGAGCGAAAATAGTTTGCGCCAAAATAATATAATCGGCAGTCAAAATGTGGTTGAAGATATTGAAAAAATAAAAAAATTGGACGACTTGAAAGCGGTTGTGGTGAATATTAACAGCCCAGGAGGAAGCTATAATGCTTCTGATGAAATATATTTTGCTTTGCAGCAGCTAAAAAAAGAAAGCAAAGTGCCTTTGATTGTTTCACAATCGGCGTATGCTGCGTCTGGCGGTTACTTTATTTCTTTGGCCGGAGATTATATTTTGGCCGAGCCAATGACTATCACCGGTTCAATCGGAGTTTTAGGCGGTAAAATGGTACTCGAAAAACTGTGGCAAAAATTAGGAGTCAATTGGGAATATATAGCTTTTGGTAAAAATGCAGGCATTTTGAGTGCCAATAAACCGTTTAGTCAAGCCGAAAAAAAGATTTTTAATAATTCGCTTGATGAAGTTTATCGGGATTTTACTTCTAAAGTGGTGGAAAACCGCAAGCTGACAAAACCAATTGATAAAGTGGCCCGAGGACGCGTTTGGACCGGACGACAGGCTTTGTCATTGGGGCTTATTGATGAACTTGGGGGATATTCCAATGCTTTGAATAAGGCTATTGAAATGGGAAAAATAGTTCAAAATCAAAATATTAAGATAGTTTCTTTTCCTGAAGCAAAAAGTTTTAGCGAAAAGGTGGGAGATTTAATAGCAAATACAGGAAGTATAAAAGCTGAAAAGCTGATTGAAGAAAGCGGTGTTGATATCACGAATTTAAAACTTTTCAAACGCTTACAATATGATACTGTATTACTACCGTTTAAAATAAATATGTAAAAAAGAGGTAAAAAAACAATGGCTATAGATACTGAAACCGTCAAGAGAGTGGCCTTTCTCTCTCGTCTAAAGATTGATGATGCCAAAATAGAGGCAACAGAAAAAGAATTTAATAAAATTTTATCTTGGATAGAAGAGCTAAACGAAGTTAACACAGATAATGTAGAACCCTTAATTTCTGTGAATGACACAACATTACGTCTGCGTGATGATGAAATTACGGACGGAAATTATCAAGAGGCTGTTTTGAAAAACGCACCGGATAAAGAATATGATTATTTTGCCGTACCAAAGGTTGTGGAGTAAGACAATGAAAGAAATCACAAAATTAACTATTCACGAAACACTTGACGGATTAAAAAATAAAAAGTTTACAGCTGTTGAATTAACACAAGCTTACCTTGAAAATATGGCTGCAGGCAAACGCTATAACGCCTATGTGACCGAATGCGCAGATAAAGCTTTGGCTCAGGCCGTTGAAGCAGATAAACATTATGCTGCCGGAGATAACCGTAAGTTAGAAGGTATTCCTCTTGGTGTCAAAGATTTGTTCTGCACCAAAGACATTCGCACCACGGCTTGTTCTCATATTTTAGACAATTTTATTCCGCCTTATGAATCTACCGTAACATCTAAATTGCTGAATGACGGAGCCGTTTTTTTAGGCAAATTGAATATGGACGAGTTTGCCATGGGTGGCAGCAATGAAACCAGCTGTTTTGGTCCGGTTATAAATCCGTGGAGCAAAAATATTGATTTGGTTCCAGGAGGTTCCTCCGGCGGTTCGGCGGCAGCAGTAGCAGCAAATATGTGCGCCGGCGCTACGGCAACTGATACCGGCGGTTCAATCCGCGAACCGGCTGCGTTTTGCGGCTGCACCGGTATAAAACCGACTTATGGACGTTGTTCTCGCTATGGAATTATGGCTTTTGCGTCATCTTTAGACCAAGCCGGACCAATAGCTAAAGATGTTCAGGATTGTGCCATTTTGCTAAATAGTATGGCTGGTTTTGATGCCAAGGATTCTACTTCTTGTGATATAAAAGTGCCTGATTTTACAAGTTTTCTGAGCCAAGATATCAAAGGTTTGAAAGTTGGTTTGCCTAAAGAGTATCGTCCGGAAGGTTTGAATTCAGAAGTTTGTGCATATTGGGATAAAGCTGCGGAATATCTAAAAGCTCGCGGCGCCGAAGTGGTTGAAATTTCTTTACCTCACACAAAATATGCTTTGGCAACATACTATGTTTTGGCACCGGCCGAAGCATCTTCAAATTTGGCACGTTATGACGGTATCCGCTATGGTTTGCGCAAAGAAGGCGAGACATTGGATAAGCTGTATATAAACACTCGCACCGAAGGCTTTGGCGCCGAAGTTAAACGCCGTATTATGATTGGTACTTATGTTCTATCGGCAGGTTATTATGACGCATATTATATCAAGGCTCAAAAAATGCGCCGTTTAATTCACGATGACTTTATCAATGCGTTTAACAAGTGCGATGTTATATTGACTCCGACATCGCCGATAACCGCTTTCCCAATTGGCGATGAGAGTATGGTAAATAATCCGATTAATATGTATTTGAACGATGTGTTTACTGTTTCGGTTAACTTGGCTGGTTTGCCGGCGTTGAGCTTGCCGATAGGCCTTTCTGAAAAGGGTTTGCCTTATGGTATGCAGTTGATCGGCAAACCGTTTGATGAAGGCACAATATTCAAGGTTGCGGCAAAAATTGAAGCAGATGCAAAGTTTGAAAGGAAATAAAATGGCAGAATATATTATCGAAACGGCTAAAGGCAAATGGGAAGTTGTTGTTGGTTTGGAAATCCATTGCCAGATTATTTCTAAGTCTAAGATATTCAGCGGAGCGTCAACCGAATTTGGTGATGATCCAAATGTTAATGTGTCTTTTGTTGACGCCGGTATGCCGGGGATGCTTCCGACTTTAAACAAACAATGCGTGCATCAGGCCGTTAAGACCGGCTTGGGACTAAACGCCAAAATCAATAAATATTCCGAGTTTTCGCGTAAAAACTATTTTTATGCCGATTTACCGAGTGGATATCAAATCACGCAGTTTCGTTTTCCGATTGTGGGCGAGGGCAGTATCCGCATTGATTTGAGCGACGGCAGCTCTAAAATGATTGGAATTGAGCGTATGCACATTGAACAAGACGCCGGAAAATCTATTCATGATTTGAGCCCGCATAAGAGTTTTATTGACTTAAACCGCGCTGGCGTAGGATTGATGGAAATTGTGACCAAGCCAGATTTTAGAACGCCGGAAGAGGCTGGGGCGTTTTTGCGTAAACTGCGTTCAATTTTGCGTTATTTAGGTACTTGCGACGGTAATATGGACGAAGGTTCTATGCGCTGTGATGTAAATGTTTCTGTCCGTCCGTATGGTACAAACGAGCTGCGTACACGTTGCGAAATGAAAAACGTAAACAGCGTTAAGTTTGTTATGCAAGCTATTGAAAATGAAGCAAAACGCCATGTGGAAGTTTATGAAAACGGTGGCGATATCTGTCAGGAAACCCGTCAGTTTGATCCAGCTACCGGACAAACAAAAGTTATGCGTAAAAAAGAATTTGCTCATGACTACCGCTATTTTCCGGAACCGGATTTACCTCCGTTGGTTTTGAGTGATGAATACATCGAACAAATCAAAAAAGAAATGGTTGAACTTCCTGATGCTAAAAAACAGCGTTTTGTTGATACTATGGGGCTAACACCTTATGATGCCTCTGTTTTGTGTGAAAATAAAGAGGTTGCCGATTTCTTTGAGCAAGCGGCAGCCGGTCACGACGCTAAAAAAGTAGCAAACTGGATGATGAGCGACTTTTTTGCTATGCTGAACAAAAAGAAACTGGATATTCTTCACAGTCCGGTAAGCGCCGAAAATCTTGGCAAATTGGTAGAACTTATCAGTAAAGAAGTTATTTCTGGTAAAATCGCCAAAGATGTTTTTGAAATTATGAGCGAAACCGGTGAAAATCCTGAAAAGATTGTTGAAGAAAAAGGCTTGAAACAGGTAACTGATACGGCAGCGATTGAAGCCATTATTGCTGAGGTAATCGCTTCTAATCCAGCTAATGTAGAAGCTTATAAAAATGGTAAAACAAATTTGGCAGGCTGGTTTGTCGGCCAAACCTTGAAAATGTCACAAGGCAAGGCTAATCCTGCTATTGTAAACAAACTGGTAAGAGAAAAGTTAGATAATTAATGTTTATGAATGATTTAAATTCTGAGGCTCCGATACAACAGAATACGGCAGCACCTCTCTATCACGATACCAGCGGCCGATTTTCTCGCAAAGGAAAGCCGGTGGTAGTGAATGAAAAAACACAAGCATTTTTTGATAATGCTTTAATTGTGCTGTTTATAACCTTTTTATTGTCCTCAGATTTTATTTTATTCTCCGGTTCCGGAAATGTTGAAGTTTTCCGCAACTCAATATTTCCTATTCCGGAAGTATCATTTATTATTTTATTGTTTTTGGTCTTTTCTTCTTTGATTGTTTACTTTCTGCGTAATTGCAAAATTGCTAAAAACATGTTTGCCTCGTTGATATCTTTTGGATTGGTCTTTGTGCTCTATCGCCAGTTTTCAACAATTCAGCAAATTATGGCAATAGGTGATACGCGAATTCCGGTTTATGTTGCTTTGGGGTTAGGATTTGCCATTATTTGCTATGGAATTTTGAACTATGGCAACTTTTTTGTTCGGTTGCTTTTATTGGTTGCGGCCGGAACGCTGTTTGTTCATGTTTACATTGCTTATATCGGACATCATAATCAGCCGGAATTTTTAGAATCTTATAATTCGCAAAAAAAAGGCGAGGGAGCCGAAGAAAAATTTGTATATTTCTTTTTACCTAACTTATCTTCATATTCATATATGGCGATGGATAAATCACCAACGGCGTTCAAAACGCGTAAAATTATAAACGGATTTTATCAAAAAAATAAATTTGTGGTCTATCC